>JABSPG010000200.1 GCA_013214445.1 Ekhidna sp.
ACAAACAACCCTGACGAACTACTAAATGATCCTGAAATTGATATCATAATTGAAGTGATTGACGATGCAAAAACAGCCAAAAATTATGTAAAAACTGCACTATCAAATGGGAAAAGCGTTATTAGCGCCAATAAAAAGATGATTGCAGAATCTCTGAGTGAAATTGATGAGTGGCACAAATATTTCAAATCAGTGTTCCTATATGAAGCTGCTGTAGGTGGTGGAATACCAATTGTACATAGCATGGACAGCTTCTTTCGAGATCAAGAAGTAGTCAAAATTCGAGGAATATTAAACGGCTCTTCCAATTACATTCTCACTCAAATGCAGCAAAATCAATGGGAATTTGAGCACGCTCTTAAAGATGCTCAACTGCAGGGTTTTGCTGAACGAAATCCAACATTGGATATTACGGGGGTTGATGCATCATATAAACTGTCCATCTTAGCCTATCACGCTTTTGGAGAGGTTCCTTCATTGAGCCAGTTCTCTACAGAAAGCATTGAGAACATTTCGAAGGAGTCCATCAAAAGAGCAAAAACAAAAGGTAGAAAAATCAAGCCAGTAGCAACCATTGAGCGATCGATAACTGGCATAACCTGTGAGGTAAAAGCAGAGGCTATTGGTCCAAACGACGAATTATATAGTGTCGACTTTGAGAATAATGCGGTAAGTGTAGAAACACTTACGAGCGGTAAGCATACCTTTTCTGGAAAAGGGGCAGGTTCGCTACCGACTGGCCTAGCAGTGATAGAAGATCTGAAAAGGTTACTGAATGGCTATAGCTATCAGGTTTCAAAAGAAATGAAAAATGTGGCGTAACAATCAGACGATCTCAACATACTGAAGATATTCAGCTGACTATGTAAAACAATTTTACTTAAAAAAAGCGGAGGCCATTTCAAAAGTAGTTTTGAAACGGCCTCCGCTCTTATCTATATTCTATTTGCAGTCGACTACAGGTGAATCACCTCATCATAAGCTGCAGCAGCTGCTTCCATCACTGCTTCACTCATGGTAGGGTGAGGATGGACTGTTTTTACAATTTCATGACCTGTGGTTTCCAGTTTTCTAGCAGCCACAGCCTCTGCAATCATCTCCGTTACATTCGCACCTATCATATGTGCTCCAAGCCATTCACCATATTTAGCGTCAAAGATTACCTTAACAAAACCCTCGGATGCCCCTGCTGCTTTTGCTTTACCAGAAGCTGAGAATGGAAACTTACCAACTTTCACTTCATAGCCAGCCTCTTTAGCAGCCTTCTCCGTATAACCTACAGAGGCTATCTCAGGAGAACAATAAGTACAGCCCGGAATATTATTGTAATCCAGCGGCTCAACATGCATTCCATTGATTTTCTCCACACAAATAATTCCTTCTGCTGAGGCTACATGAGCAAGCGCTTGTCCTTTTACTATGTCACCAATTGCATAAACGCCCTCTACATTCGTCTTGTAGTAATCATCCACAAGAACCTTCCCTTTTTCGGTTTTCACACCAACTGTTTCAAGTCCAATGTTCTCTATATTGGTTGCGACTCCAACGGCGGAAAGAACAACATCACATTCTAGTTGCTCCTCTCCTTTTTTAGTTTTTACCGTAACCTTACACCCAGACCCTTTTGTATCCACTTTAGTTACCTCTGAGCTCGTCATGATTTTCATTCCGGCCTTCTTGTAAGTACGCTCCAATTGCTTACTTACTTCTTCATCCTCGACAGGGACAATTCTATCCATAAACTCCACGATTGTCACCTCTGTACCTATCGAGTTATAGAAATAAGCAAACTCAACCCCAATAGCTCCAGAACCTACCACAATCATTTTCTTAGGCTGCTTTTCTAGAACCATTGCCTTTCTGTATTCGATCACTTTTTCACCGTCGATTGGCAAATTTGGAAGTTCACGAGCTCTTCCACCGGTAGCCAATATGATGTGGTTTGCATCATATGTTGTCACTTTTCCAGACTCATCCTTCACTTCCACTTTCTTCCCTTTCTTGAGGGTACCGTATCCAGCTATGTGATCAATTTTATTCTTCTTAAATAGAAACTGAATACCCTTGCTCATTCCTCCGGCTACATCCCTGCTGCGTTTTACCATACCTGTAAAATCCGCTTTGGCATCCTTTACTTTAATACCATAATTATCTGCATGACTTATATATTCAAATACTTGGGCACTTTTTAATAATGCCTTTGTAGGAATACAACCCCAGTTTAAACAAACCCCACCAAGTTCAGATTTTTCCACTACTCCAACCTTCATGCCTAGTTGAGATGCACGGATTGCTGCAACATATCCTCCAGGACCACTTCCTACTACAATTAAATCATATTTAGATGCCATGAATTTCAGTTTTTATTTGAGCCGCAAATGTAGTGTACTTTGAATTTGTATTTAATTCTTTGTCACTCCTTTGTCACTCCTTTTGACCGTACATCACTAGATACTCTCGACGACCCGCCGCTACTGCCACCTCTACCATTGGTAGTGCGACTGAACGAAGGTTTACCACCGCTGGTATTTGTTAATGTTCCGGTCTTAACTGGTTTTTGACTGCTATATTCCTTAGCTGCTATACTAGCCCTCAATCTCCTGTCTTCTCGTTCAAATCTTTCCTGTGAATATGCAACAAATCGCCTATTGTCTAGACTCCTTTGTTCATTCCCCTCCACTAAATTCCATTCAATTCGATCTATACCTGGTCTTACTGGCACAGTTCTTCCTTAAAATTCATTGAAAAGGAATCTCATCATTTCAATGTTGTTGCCTGTCAAATAATGGAACTTATACACGTCGGTACTTATCCCAAAGCGATACCAAAATTTTGAAGTAAACCAATGATAGTAATCAGCCCATGTACTTATCGCAAAATATTTTCCATGGTGATAGTAGTAATCTATCTCGTCATTGGTAAGAGCCGAAAGAGAATCACTGAGGTCACCGTAACCTCTTACAAATGGATTTCCGGAGTTTTTATAGAATCCTGGATCATCCCAATTGAATTGATTCAGCTCCAATTGTCCAAAAGAAGCCCCAACTGTCAAGAATGCAAAAAGTGTAAGTATATTCTTCATAGATTTAAATGTTGGTAAATAACTCTTTTTCAGCAATTTTTATACCAAGAACATCCTAACTCACACCCTCGCATATATTATGATCATCAGAAGTCTTGATCAAATTCAGCCTTAGACTCTCTTGAGTGATGCTACAACTCTATGACATATACCCTTAGATCTTACTTTACTAAAGTGATCTTTGGCAATTAGACCAAAAGCGACCAATTCACTGATCACAGAAACAATCTATCGCTTATCCACTGATAGTCATTTTTGATAGCTCTTGCAATGGAGTAGATTACAAGATATACACAAAAACCATAGTAAATACGAGTAAGAATCTGCCTTTGGTAGAGCTTTATAAAGGATAGAATCTTAAGCAAGATGATTATAAACACAGGATAAACAATGCTTAGATACCTCTCCGCTTCGTGAAAATAGATGTCAGAATAATATGACCTAAGTAGGACGTAGCTAACTAAAAAAAGTGACAAGGAGATAAGTTGTAAGTCAAAAAGATGAGCATTCTTCAAAGTCAAAAATCCTATAAAAAAAAGCAAAAGAATGACTGCTGAATACCTTACATAGACTGGTACTTTAAGTGGCATAATCCAAACTGAAAGGACATTTAAATATTCAAGTGAAATCCCTCGCTTCTCTGAGACGATATCGCTGACGGATGGGCTATCTATAAGGTCATTCCAAATATCATATGACGCCCAGCATAGTGCCAAATATAGGATCGGAACTATCCACTTTTTTGAACCCTTACCCATAACAAAAATCACTAAGGCAATACCCGGTATTAGTAACATCGCTCCATTCTTTGTCAGAACCGAGATAACTCCAAGAAGGATAACCAAGGAATAATTCTTCTCTGTTTTATTATCAAACAAGAGTACCAACTGAAGAAGTACTGTGCAGAGCACAAGCGGCTCAGTCCACGCAAAGACGTGGATCAGATGCAAGGTGGCAGAAAAAGAGATACATAAAACCGCGACCCATTTCAAATGTGAATCCTCACATATTCTATTTGATATTTTAAAACTAAGAAACAGATTGATTCCATATAAAATCATATTCAGAAGTATCAAACCAGATTTATTCATCCAAAGAAAAGAGGAAACGATCAGTGGGTAAAATGGTGGTCGTCTTATTATTCTACCATTGATGGCTTCACCGCCAAAAAATTGATCTAGATCCTTTGCCGCGTCATAATAATCAAAGGAATCATAGGTGAAACCTACTCCACCAATATTCACCCAAAGCACTAGAAGGAGAGATAACGCTATTAGCACCAAACTCAAAATATTGATTTTCTGATTGAGGCTTAAATGACGCATATTTGAGTGATAGAAAATCCATTACAAATCGTAAGACTGGCTAAGCGCCTAAAAATATAAAATTAGGAAAGTCCACATGTTAGTACTTAACCATTGCTGGATAATCTTGATACTTTGATTGATCAAACAAGCTGAATTTAAACGATAAACATGAAACTACTAGAAGGAAAGACCGCATTAATTACTGGCGCATCTAAAGGAATAGGTAGAGCAATTGCCGAACAATATGCTGAGCATGGGGCCAATATTGCATTCACCTATCTATCCAGTGTGGAAAAAGGGGAAGCGCTGGAGAAAGAGCTTTCTGCTAAGGGTATTAAAGCAAAAGGATATAGATCAGATGCCTCCGATTACGATGCAGCTCAAGACCTGATCAATGGCATAGTAGCCGATTTTGGATCATTAGATATCCTCATCAATAATGCCGGAATTACCAAAGATAATCTCCTGATGCGGATGAGTGAGGCAGACTGGGATGCAATCCAAAACATTAATCTTAAGTCTTGCTTTAACACTGTGAAAGCTGCTTGCCGGACCATGATGAAGCAGCGAGCAGGGTCAATCATAAACATGTCTTCAGTAGTGGGGGTAAAGGGAAATGCTGGCCAGGCAAACTACGCCGCATCGAAAGCAGGTATCATTGGATTTACTAAATCTGTAGCGTTAGAACTAGGGTCGAGAGGTATTCGATGCAACGCGATTGCTCCCGGCTTCATTGAAACTGAAATGACGGATGCTTTGGATGAAAAAACAGTACAAAGCTGGAGGGATGCAATCCCCTTGAAAAGAGGTGGAGATCCGGTAGATGTCGCAAATGCTTGCATCTTTCTAGGATCAGACATGTCCACGTATATCACCGGACAGACCATTCAGGTAGATGGTGGAATGCTCACTTAAAAAAGGATTCACTTTCTAACATTTATTATTTCCAATTGATAATGAGTTAGATTTTACTAACAATTAAGAATCCTGATTTCGACTTTGATAAAATCAGGATTCTTTGCTTTTATGCATTGCTCAATGAGTGAAAATTGATCGAATTAATTAAATTATTTACAGATTATTTATCACTTATTTAATAACAATGATTGATATTTATGGTTAAAGCTAAAACCACTATCAAATGCCACTCAATGTTCTCACCGGTACATTAGGTATAAAAAGAGCTGCACATTTACTGCACAGAACTTGTTTGGGAGGTTCAATTTCTGAAATTGATGCCTTCGCTGCTCTCACTCCACAGGAAGCAATTGACCAATTGTTTAGTTCAGACTTGCCCAATCCTGTTTTACCCATTGACCCTTTGACCAGTCAAGAGTGGATCACAAGCGGTAATGCACAAAGTGAAAATTTTGAATTAGATCGCTATTTTCTAGCCTGGCATATCGGACAAATGCTAGGGAATGAAATAGATGAAACTGTAAAACTGCCTTATATCTTTAGAGAACGTTTGGTCTATTTCTTTCATACCCACTTCACAACTAAGAGGTCCGTTGTAAACAGCTCAAGAGCGCTATATCATCAGCAAGCTTTATTCAGGCTATTTGCTTTTGATAAAGAAGACATTGTAATCCCACCTGAGGACCCTGAAGATCCAGCGTCTGAAGAAACAATTGTTCCCAGAAATTTCAATCAGCTTACAAAAAAAATAAGCGTAGACAATGCCATGTTGGTATTTCTGGATGGACGTCTCAATGTGAAAGGCAGCCCAAATGAAAATTATGCAAGGGAACTGTTAGAACTCTATGCCGCCGGCAGAGGACTGGAAGGTAATGTCCCAGAACCTGAATTTGATGGTGACTACTTCTACTTTACAGAAACAGATGTTCAGGAAGGAGCGAAGGTATTGTCAGGATTCAACATCGATGGGAATTTCAGCAACATCGATGAAGAGACAGGTATACCACGAGGTGTGGTAAGAGGAGGCAATACAGCATCAAGTCATGAAGAGGGCGTAAAGACATTCAGTTCAAGATTAGGAAATAGCACAGTAACTCCTGATAGTGAACTAGAAATTGCTGGCAACCCTACAGAGGCTAGTGTATTGGATGAAATCAGTCAGTTCGTTGATATCATTTACGAACAAGATGAAACAGCAATTCATATATGCCGAGAAGTGTATCGCTTTTTTGTCTATCATAAAATAGATGCAGCACTTCAGGATGACATCATCACTGAAATGGCAGAGATTTTTCGAGCAAATGAGTTCAAAATTCAACCCGTTTTAGAAGCATTATTTACCAGTCAGCACTTCTACGAGGCAGAGACTGGATCTGATGACAATAACTTTGGCAGCATCATAAAGTCTCCAGTGGATATGGTTCTTGGATTCATGCGAAACTTTGAGATCAGTCTTCCAAATTATGAAAGTGACTTGGAGAACTACTACGAATTTTCGATTGGCCTATTGCGAGAAATTGAGCTGCAAGGCATGGACTACTATGAACCGTTTGAAGTCGCAGGATATGCCGCCTATCATCAGTTTCCAATTTTCAATAGAAGCTGGATTACCACAAACTACCTGACAAATAGATACAACTTTGTCCAGAATTCACTTTCAGATGGCACTAATATGGAAATGGGACAAGTGAACGTATTCGACTTTGTGGTTCGGAATTTTGACATGGGTGTGATCAGAAATGCAAATGATTTCATCATAGCTGCGGCAGAGTACTTTTTACCAATATC
>JABSPG010000201.1 GCA_013214445.1 Ekhidna sp.
CACCATCCAACCAACACTCAAGAGAATGCTTAAATGCTAGATAATCAGTATTATACCCAATTAATTCATTATCCCTCCGAACAACCACATTAGTGGCTCCTACGTTTTCTGCACTTGCGTCCAAGTGCTGCAAATACTTATTAACAGCTTGCTTATGCGGCACGGTAACGTTGACACCAACCAAATCAGCATTGCTATCCCAGAGATTGGGGAAAGAATCAATTGATTTCATTTCATACAGCTCATATAAATGATCCATCAGTCCCAAATGCCTGAATTTTTCTGAGAAAAACTTTTTTGAATAACTGTGACTTACCGGATAACCAATCAACCCAAACCTCTTCATTCGATCAAATTTAGTTTCTTCTTTAGAATCAATGTACTATGACTCTCTAGTGGACTTTTTTTCCATCCAATAGACCAACAGAAATCCAACAGCTATAAGGAAAAGAGAAATAGCAAAGTATAAATCCAGGTTGGGCCACTGCCATATATACCCTACTGCTTTTTCCTTTCCTTCAAAAACCTCGAAAATGGTCTGCTTCCATGGCCAAATAATCAGCAATGATCCAGCAACAAATCCGCTAAGAACAGCAATAGTCGCGTCTTTGAATTCCCTAAATAGGTAGGATAATAATCTAGAAAGAAGAACTAAACCTACAACACAGCCAATTGCCATCGGTAAAAGAATCATTATCCTAAGGTTGCTAATCGCTTTCAAGACTAGAACATAATTGCCCATTAATAGCAAGATATATGACCCTGAAAGTCCAGGAAGAATCATACTACAAACGGCCACCACACCACATAAAATCAAGTAAATAAATGAATCGTTAGCCTGGGCGGGCGGTAAAAACGCAACGGAAATGGCAAGTGCAAGTCCGACCACAAAAGAGATAATTACGCTGATTGACACAGATTCTATTTGACGAGAGACGGCAAAAACGGAGGCAATTATCAATCCGAAGAAGAAAGAAAGAGTTAAAACCTCATATTGCTCAAAAGCAATTTCCAAGAGTTTAGCAAGACTAAGGATGCTAACAAAGACACCTAAAAAAAGAACAAGTAAAAAAGAGAAATCAATTCGTTCTGAGAACTCTTTGAGCTTTCCAGTAAATAAACACTGCATAGCTTTTAGGTCGATATTCTTGAGTGCATTTATTAGACGTTCGTAGATACCTGTAATGAACGCAACTGTCCCTCCTGAGACTCCTGGAATAACATTTGCGGCTCCCATAGCAACGCCATATGCAAATAGTCGGATTTTATTCATGCCGCGAAGCTACAGTGTATTCCCAAAGAACACCATGGCCAAAAATGATAAATACGGTATGCTTTAGGGGTAACCGCCCATTCCACCTACTAACAATAAGAATCACACAACCGCAAAATGAAGTCAATTTCTTTCACAATACTACTCACCATCTCTTCAATCACGCTAGCTCAAACAATCGATACGAACTATGATGAAAACAAGAAGCGAGCAATCAAATTTGAATTCTTTTCTCCTCTGACGGGTAACTCTACGATTGGCTATGAAAAATATGTGAAAGACTGGATCTCTTGGGAAGTGAAAGTAGGAGTAATTGGACTAGGTATAGATCCAGAAGAACTCAACCCGGCAGGGATATTAGTCAAGGGAGGCCCAAAGTTTAAACTCAACCCTGACTTTGTAACTTCAGACCTTCGTGGATCGCACCTACTTGGAGGAAAATATATTAGACCTGAAATCGTCTTTGCTCAATACAGTGAAGATGATATGGAAAACTTCCTTGGCGGGGAACGTGAAAGGCGAGAATACACTTCTTTCGCCTTCCTTATCACCTATGGAAGGCAGTACATACTTGCAAATGTTATGACCCTAGACTATCACATTGGCCTAGGGTATGGGTGGGTATCTTCAAAAGAAAGCAAGTACAACTATGGATTTAGCAACGGAGGAACGGACTTTCCTGTAGCTATATCAGCTGGACTGACGATAGGTTTTTTATTGAAATAATTAAAGAAAATGATTGAAAGTGTCTCCTCTCAATCCCAGTCTTATGGTTTCTAGAGGTATCACTTCATTGGGAGCAATGTTTCCAAGATTCACATTCGTTCCGCATAGCTTAATGAACCACACCTGCTGAGCTTTTTGAGGAGCTTCCCACAAGATTTTTTCCTCAGGGATCTGAGTTAAGATTTCTTCGACTAGTCCTTGTCTTACCTCACCAGAATCTCTAAATAAACCTACGTTACCGCTTTCTCGTGCTTCTCCAATCACCTTCCATGCACCTGCCTTCAATTCTGTATCCATCTGCTCTATCCACTTGTAGGGAGGAATAATCTTAGCAGCATCCTTAGAACCGACTTCACTAAGAACAGTTACCTGTTTAGCAAGGGTCGAAATGTATTCACATTTTACTTCATGCGGCATTTCTATTGAGCCGTCAGAAACTTCCGCATACTCCAATCCATATTTATCAAGTACCTTTTGGTAGTCTGGGAATTGATCTCGAACCACAAATGCTTCGAAAAGCGTCCCGCCTAGGTATATTGGGATTCCAGCTGACTTATACAATTCAATTTTCTCCCGCAACTTGGGATATACATACGAGGTGGCCCATCCGAGCTTCACAATATCGATGTACTCTCCGCTTGTCTCAATCAGGTCCTCTACCTCCCTTAGGCTAAGCCCCTTATCCATGACCATGGTATAGCCCTCTGTTCTTGGTTTTGCAGTTCTTGTTGGGAGATTGTTTAAGTTATAATTCATGAAATAGATTCGTGCTTCTTTAAAACAAAGCACAAAACTCACAAATATTCCTTAGATGATCAAGCTTATTTTTTGTCCTCTCTAAATTGATCAATAATTCGATAGAGGGCTTTTTGAGTGGGTAGATTTGGAAAGAAATCAAAGAGTAGTTCGTGTGCGTCAAAATCTAGCATTAGAGCCGTTTCTAGTCTATTAATGGCATTTTTATAGCTTCCCGAACCTATTAAATAAACAACACCACGATAATACATTTCTGCATTATCGGGGCACTCATCTAGTCCTTGTTCCAAGATCGAAATTGCTTCTTGAAAATTTCCTTGCTCATAATAAACCATAGACCAATCGAGCCAAGTTTTAGCATCTTCTGAATCCATCTCACTTGCTTCTCGGTAGGCATCAATGGCTGAAACAAGATTACCAGTTTTATACTCCGCATCGGCTACCGCCTTCCAATAGTGAGCGTTTTCTGAATCAAGCTTTAGCGCCTTATTCAAAAAATGGATTGCTTCGTACCACTTGTCCTGCAACGCAAGACATACACCAACACCATACCAGGCTTCATGATACATTTGGTCTAGTTTAGTTGATTTCTGATAGTATTTGATGGCAAGATCAAACTGTTCCAATTTCTCATATGCTGCACCAATGTGGCAGTACGTTTCGGGTGAGGCTCCTTCTTGTTCAAAGGTTTTCAAATAGGCTGCTAATGCTCTGTCATATTTCTCCAGATTCATTAGAGCATTGCCCATATTGAACCAAGCACTACTAAAATTTTCGTCTATTACTGTAGCATACTCATATGAATCAACAGCATCCTCAAATTTTCCTAGTTTGTTGTACACAATGCCTAAATTGTACCAAGCATATTCAGAATAAGGGTCTTGATCAATAAATTTCTGATAATATGAAAGACTGCTCTCAAGCTCTCCTGAAACATCTAAACAATAGGCCAATTCATACAAGGCATTCTCATTGAGCATATTGACCTCAATCGCTTTTTTGTATTGTTGTGCTGCTTCTTTGTATTTACCCAAGCCCTGATATGCCATACCAATGCTGAAATAGACATCATCCTTTTCTTCAACATTCAAAAGGGCTCCTTCATATGCCTCAATGGCATTTTCAAATTCTGAAATAAGACAATGGATCGCACCTTTTTGTAGAAGTAACTCAGGATCATTAGGCTGAATATTCAAGGTATAATCCAGCAATTCCAATGCTTCATCATACTTTTCCATCTTTACTAAAACATCTGACTTTTCGATCGTCAAATCAATAGAATAAGAGAATTGTTCTAAAGCAATATTAACTGCCTTAAGTGCCTGATTGAGTTTATCACTTGAACTGTAGTGGCCAATGATTTGGATGAACGCATCTTCATCGAAGAAATAATTCTCCTTGTTTCTTAAAAATGCTTCAAATCGTCTGATTAGTTCTCTCTCTTCCTTGCGCTTATGCTCTTCAGCCATAACATAACATTAGTGGTGCTAACAATATCTTTTGAAATTTAGAGGAAAATGTTTTCAAAAACCTTGACTATGAAGTGAAAAAGTTTTCCACACACTTAAAGTAAAGTGGCATTCTTCACCTTCTCATTCTCAATTGCCTTCCTTACTTCTTTAGCTTTTAAGCCCATTTCAAGGTACTTAAGGTGAGCAAACCGATGTAGATCTGAACCCAAAAAATCCACAGCTTCCAACTTCAAGAGTTGAGAACCTATTTTGGCAGGAATAGTTCCATAGTAACCCGAGATAGAGCCAATAGTCACCTGCATGAGAACCCCAGACTCTCTTAATCTTAGTATCCAATCTAGGCTGCCCTCCAAGAATCGATACCTTTCTGGATGAGCTAGTACAGGGTTATAGCCCTTCATCTTGAGATCAAAGAGAACCGAATCGAAGTATATCGGCTTAGTTTGGAAAGGAGCCTCCACTAAAACATACTTATCACCGAATGATAGCAACGTATCATCCTGCAGCAGTCTCTGGGAGAATTCTTCATCTACATAATACTCTGCTGCAGCTTCAATTTGAATCTTAATTTGCCTCCTGCTTAACTCTTCCTGCAGGTCGGATAAGCCTTGTCTTATCAAAAGGGGCGTATTTGGATATCTAGGATGAACATGCGGAGTGGTTATAATCTTCTTAACTCCAAATTCTTTGAGCTTCAAGATCATCTCGACACTCTGCTCTATCGACTGAGAGCCATCATCTATATTTGGGATCAGATGAGAATGCAGATCTACGGTAAGTTCAGCCACCTTCGTCCTCCTGAATGAAAGCATCAGAACAGGCTTTTTATACCTGCCGCCACTCTTGACCGTTTTGAATCATCTTCCGAATAATAGCCGTATCCATACCCATATCCATACCCATATCCTGGTGTGGAATCAATGGAGTTGAGAATTGTAGTCATTCTAGAATATTGACCTGATTCCTTCAAGTCATTTATTACTTTAATGAAGTTTCTCTTTGAATAGTCTGCTCTCACAACATATAGTTGAATATCACAATGCTTCATCACTAGCCTACCATCTGTCACTAAACCAACAGGTGGTGTATCTAAAATAACAACGTCAAACAGATTTCCAAGTTCATCAAGCATCTTTTCAAACTCTGGTTGAAGTAGTAGCTCGGATGGGTTAGGTGGAGTGGGGCCTGCGGGAATAAAGAACAAACCTTCAATCGCCGACTCTTGAAAACTCTTCTTGATTGTTGACTGCCCTGCCAAAATGGTACTCACTCCATTTAACCCACTATTTCCACCCAGAGCCAGGTGCACTTTCGGCTTTCTCATATCTAGATCCACAACACAGACTCTCTGGCCTGTGAGTGCCATGATCGCACCCAGATTAGAAGCAACAAAAGTTTTCCCTTCACCAGAAATAGTTGAAGTAATACTGATGGATTTGGATCCAGAACTCTGGAAAATAAAATCCATATTGGTACGAAGTGTACGAAGTGCCTCACTTAGTGAACTTTTGGAGTCCTTTTTCACCACCAAAGATGTTCTTACCAAATTTTCCTTGGAATAATGAGGGATTGCTCCTAGGACAGGGACATCTACTAATCTTTCCAATTCACGTACACCCGCAACCTTGTTATGAGCTAGGTAGCGAATCAAAAGAAAAACGATACTCAACACTGCTCCAATCATCGTTCCAGCTCCAATTATTAGTGCTTTTTGAGGTTTGATTGGTGCTGTAGGCAATGATGCTGGAGCAAGAACAACATTTCGAGTTACAGTTCCTGCTCTTGTAATTTCTAACTCCATTTTGGATGTTTGAAGTTGAAGCATGAAATTCTCCTGAATTCCGTAAACTCTTCTATTCTTTCCATATTCAGTTCCCATCGACGGCATCTGCGAAAGATTTCTTTCCAGAATATCTCTCCTTCTTTCCACCTGATCTAACTGATCTACCAAGGATTCATCATAGCTCCTAATCAAGTCGGTCAAAGCATCCTTAGCCTTATCTAATTGAATATCAATCTGGGCAATAACATACGAAGTTTCATTATATGAGGCCAATTTTAATTCTCGCTGTTGTTCCAGCTTAGAGTATTCAAGAATTGACTTACCCAAAAGTCCCGGTAATTGCTCCAACACCAAAGGAGAAATTGACACAGCATCTTTATTAGCTACTTGCTTTTCAATCAGACGGATGTCTCCTGTTAATCTGCGCAGACTAAATCTGAGAGTATCTAATGAGTATAACTGCTCAATTGTTCTGCTCAAATCCTTGCCTAAATCTGTAGTTCGATTATCAATAGTGAACTCTTCAAAATAGTTTTCATATTTCGAAAGAATTTCATCAGTTGCTTCAATCTGCCTGTTAAGAAAATCGATCTTCTGTTCAATTGCAGCATTCTTGACCTCCTTGGTATAATCTAGGTACAAAGAATCAACTAACCTGACTAGATCCCTAGCCTTGTACTTATTGAAATCAGAATAGGAGACTTTGATGGTTTTGGCATTAAAGTTCTCTGGCAAGACCTGTAAATTTCTCTGGAGTTCCTTTACCAATTGGTTTTCATTCTTAATTATAAAAAAGTAATTGCCATCATCATCTGATAGGAAGTTAGATGTTTTTTCGATTAGAAGATTAAAATTCTTGGTTCTTATCTCTTGACCAAATGCGTAGGTACTGGATACGGTCTCTTCGCCCATACTGTAAGACAAAACAAAAGTCTCATCAGAATCGAACTCCACATCTAATCGACGATTATAAAAAGCTCCATTGAGTACCTTATACGAAACAATAAAGGGAGCATTTTTGTAACGTT
>JABSPG010000202.1:0-4175 GCA_013214445.1 Ekhidna sp.
AGTGCACCAAATAGTGGGTATGCATTACAGAAAGTCCGATTCAAGGGAGATTGAACAACCAACTTCCTTTGGACGGGGCGCACTGTATGAAGCCACTGCTTCAGGCCTTCAGGTTAATCCTGAGTTGTCGTTCGCTGGATATAAAAAGGGAGAAATACATACAGTGGATGATTTTTACGAATTGATGCATTTTGCTGACTTGCCTGTATTGCTCCAATCATTGAACAAGGTATTTGATTTTGTTAGGAGCCATCCAAAGCAAACCTTGGAAACTACGATGTTTCATACTGAAGTGGCTTATCGAGTGAAAGGTAGGGGAGGGAAATACTACTGTTACCTGCGTAAGTCTGAAGTGCTCAAGATTGGAGAGGATTGCAGTATCCTCCGGACAAATGCCTTTATTGAAGATGTCTCTTGGCTGAAACCTACGAATCTAGGGAAGTTTAGAGTAGTAGGACTTGATACCTCCTTTTATAATAGGGATATAGAAGAAATATCGGTTTTCAAAGACGTAATATCTAAACGAGAAGCTCAGATCCTGAAATTCTTAGCTCGTGGCTTTGACTCAAATGACATTGCTTCTGCACTAAGCATTTCACGACATACGGTAAATACCCATCGTAAGAATATGCGGAGAAAACTTGAAGTTGCGAATACACCAGAGTTAGTATTGATCGCCCGTGATATGGGAGTAGTTGACTAGGTTCACGAACCCTAAGTATACGAAGTAAGCGACGTGCTAATGTCAGAAATGTTTACTTTTCGATCTATCTAATGGCTGAAGCTAGGTGTGAACGGTTAAGAACTTGGCCAATATCGAGCGTGTGATTTGTTTCGAGCCGCCCAGAATTGATAAAAATGAAATACACAATACCTATTAATAGGTATTGCCCTCGTTTCTTTTCGATTTTATGTTTGTACATATTCTACGCTATTGCAGATGATAGTTTCTAGGTAATTACATGCAATTCATGATAATTTGTTTCTATCTAACTAAAAGCGTTGTTTTTGATATAATTTTAATGCTTATATCCTATGCCTATGAAAATGTACTTATGTTGTTTAATGATGATCGTTTCACTTGTAGCTTCTTTGGAAGGAGCATATGGACAAACGGCGACTACATCAGCCAGTGGAAGTGTAGTAGCGAGTAGTGGTTCTATCACATATGTGGTTGGTCAGGTGACCAATCAGACTGAGCCTCAGCTTCGTTTTGGGGTTTTACAAGTCATTGAGACGACTAGTGAAGCCTTGTCTGCAGAGCCACTGGATCTAGATTTTCAGATCTTCCCCAACCCTACCTCGCAGTACCTTTCGCTAAGTCATAACTCCGGTTCTGTAACCAGTCTGAGTTATCGTGTGTTCGATTTGGAGGGTAGGGTAGTGCTGCAAGGCATAGTAAATGAAAGGGAAATGCTGATTGATTTCAGCAAACAAAAACCGCAGGTGTATCAGCTGATGATACAAAATGAAAACCAACTAATAAAAACTTTTAAAATCGTTAAGAAATGAAAAGAAAGCTATCCGTAAATGTTCTTGCCGTGTTATCCCTGCTGCTGTCAGGGGCTATTTTTGGTCAGACTCCACAAAAGCTAAGTTATCAGGCTGTTTTGCGTGGAGCAGACAACACACCTTTAGTGAACCAAGAAGTGGGTATGCGTATTTCGCTACTTACGGGGAGCGCCACAGGAGCCACTGTATATTCAGAAACCATTAGCCCTTCTACCGATGCATCTGGTTTGGTAAGCGTCGAAATAGGAGCTGCAAACTCTGCAGACTTTAGTGCGATCGATTGGTCGGCTGGTTCTTTTTTTATAAAGACAGAAACAGATCTGGATGGTGGGTCAGATTACACCATCACAGCAACTAGTCAGTTACTAAGTGTACCATTTGCGTTGTATACGGAGGTTGCAGATTACGCGAAAGTCGCGGACTCAGCATCTAATGTATTTAGTGGCAAGTACGATGATTTGGATAATACTCCTGACTTGGGAGTGTATTTAACTGAAGAAGTTGATGCTGATTCTACCAATGAAATTCAATCATTGTCATTGGAAGGAAACGTACTCTCCCTATCCAGAGGTGGTTCAGTCACTTTACCCGCAGGTGGGGGGAGTTCAGAAGGTGAATTAGACATTGAGGTACTCGAGGTTGAGATCGATCGGGACGACCCCAATGATTTCAGTTTTGACGGAAATGGCCTTGTTCGTCTCAGAGTTTCGGGAGGAGTTCCTCCATATTTTTATCAAGCTTTGAGGGATGGCAGTTTTTCTTTTGATCCAATCAATGGATCTAGCCTAGATGGGGAGATTGAAATTCCTAATCTTGATGAGGCTTTGTACGCTATTACTGTGGAGGATAGTCAACGTAAATCTGCAGTGCGATCAGTGTATATTGGTGACGATGAAGTAAAAATTAGTATAGATAGCGTTCGGGCACAGTCATGTCCTGGGACTGCAGATGCAGCTATATATGTAACACCTTTTGGAGACAATGGACCTTATACATTCGAATGGAGAATAGATGGTGAGAGCATATTTGAAGAAGACTTGGTAGGCTTTGATCCTGGACAACTTTCTTCGTTAAGCGTGACGGATGTAAGCGGGAATAGTGAGTTTTTTTCAAGCTTTGATTTCTTAGACAACTTGCGGAATAGTCTTACTTCAGATCTTGATTACAGCATAGAAACAGCGCAAGGTGTTTGTTCTGGGGATGACGGCAGCCTGACTGTCGTGTTAAATGATGCGGATCCAAACGAGACCTATACCTTTACCTGGTATAAAAATAGGTTTTTGGATGAAGTGCTTTCTACTACTGAAACTGTAACCGGTATAGGTCCAGATGTTGCTACCCCGTTCTTGCAAATCACCTCTAGTTCAGGATGTGTGTTTGGTCCGGATCGAGTTTTTACTAGGCCAAATTTGAGGTTTAATCCGATAGTAGATGTGGACATAACTTCCGATTGTTTACAGGACGGTTCAGGAGCTTTGGATATCACTTTGATTGATGTCGATGGCACAGTCACGTTCGAGTGGGCTACAGATTTTGAATTTACCAATGTGATCGCAACCACGGAAGACTTAGACAATTTGACTGAAGGATCGTATTATTTGAGATTGACCAGTGAAGAAGGTTGTGTGTCAAGGACTTTTGATTGGTATGTTGATAGTGGAGGCGATTACTATTACTATGAAATTGAAGTTGTTGAACAGCTTAATCCATGTCCTGGAGAATCTAATGGTAGTGTAGAGGTTCGTGTTCGTGGTGATATAGATATAACTACGCTTACTGCAGATTGGTATGACTTTAACGAATTGCAAAACTGGTACTGGGACGATGGAGATCCATCTACTAGACCTAGCCCAGTGGCAACTACTCTAAACCTTGAAAATGTTCCAGCTGGATATTATGTTCTCTATGTGCAAGATACTGACGGTTGTAGTAGAGGTAGTGATGATATTGATAATTATTCAGCAGAGGTTTCTCTTGAGGAAGAAAAATGCTAGCTAGGAGTTAGATTTATTATTTACTAAGATAACTAGGGAAGTAGAGCCTGAGGCTTTACGGAAGAGGCGGCTCTCTGTGAGTCGCCTTTTTTTTCAGGCCTAAGCGAATAGGCCAGAGGTAGCTACAGAAATGCAAAATACGATCGAACTACCCCGCTAGCTCCAAAAGCTTTTGTATGAACTTCTCATTTTCCGGGCTATCAAATTGGATGAAATGCCCTTCGGATTCCAATCTGAGAGAGTCTTCGTAAGTGATTTTCATCTTTGCGTAGGGCATGATCCAGGAATAGGCTTGCAGTTTGTGTCTAAAGTGAATTAGGATGCCCTTAGGTCTCAATTCAATGTTTGCATTGGAGATGTAGTGTGCGGCGTTAAGATAGGATTGGTAGTCATCCGAAATACGGCTGATTTCCATGCGTTTCGATCCAATGCCCCCCAGTTTGAATCGCTCTTTCCATCCAAAGGACGGTCCAACAGTATCATTGATTGCTTTGGTAATCTTTTTGTCGGTATAAGAGGTGTCTAAAATCATATTATAGCCGATTTGCCTTTTAACTTTTCTAATTTCCCTTTTGTTTTCTCTAACAAGAAAATGACTATTCGTGGGCTATAATAAAATAAGCCCGAGTTGCATTTACGCGCTCGGGCTTTCTTTAACCAACCTAATTA
>JABSPG010000202.1:4185-7038 GCA_013214445.1 Ekhidna sp.
CCGCATTCTTCTTCCCATTCTTCCCATTCCTCACCGAGATCTATTTCTTCGGATATGCCATTTTCTGTTACAGTCACTATATTGTCGCAGGTGCCATCTCCGTAGTTGATGCTATAGGTGCCCGTCTGATTATCAATAGTGTAGGTGCCGGATTCCTGTCCACTTACGAATACCCAAACATTTTGATCTTCGCAGCGATAATCTTGAAATAAGGGTACATCTACATTTGAAGTGAATGCTTCTCCGGTGCTTAGTTCTACGGATTCGCTTCTGGATTTGACCGTATAGCCATCTTGATCCATCTCTTCAGATCCTTGTGCCACGTAATCCACCTCTATCAGCCTTTCACCTTTAGATGCATCACTGGTGGAATCGTGTCCGTACTCCATGTAGGTTTCTGTGAGGTCTGCACTGTATTCGTAGCTGGCGCTATAAAAGTAGTCACGATCTTCCCACTCTTCTCGTTCCTCTCCTTCACCTCCTTCACCTTCACCTGACTCTTCCGACTCATTCCAGGTGCCGCTGTAACTCTGCGTACCATCGATCATCCAATCGTCTCCACCAAATTGCGTGTAGGTTGAGTTTGAAGTAAATCCTGTTTCGGAGTACGTACCTGTTTCTACAAGTTTTCCTTTCAAAAACTCTCCATAGAAATCACAGCCATCTCCAAAATCGAGTGTGAACGTATAATTTCCCTGTCCATCATCTTCCCACGTTTCAGTGTAACATGCAGGATTCGTGTCGGTCGTATCAGATGCTGCCCCCATGATCATTTGTGAGGGAGACATATCCGTTCGTCCTCTGAAGCTGTTTTGGAAATTTCCAAAGAGCGCTCCCATCGGACCACCTATTCCGCTTCCTCTCAGTCGGTTTAGGGCAGAGTTTGAATTCAATAATAAGCTTTCGGCCACTACGCTCTCTTGCTGAGGATTCGTAGGCAGTACCTCGGATTCATTGCAAGACCAAACGAAAAGGGACAGTGCAACGATTACAAAGGCGGTAAGAGATTTTCTAGTGTTCATGTGTATTTCATTTTTGTTTCGATAGTGGTACAGATGCACTGGAAATTACCCTACCAGAAAAAATGAAAAAAATCGAAGTTTTGTTAGAATCGAACGTTCAGGAAGAAGTTTGGAGTGAATCCAAGTAGTTGAGTATCAAGTGGTATCACCTCAATCTCATCTCTTCCAGAAGTATTGGTTGCGGATTCTTCAAAGATGAATTTTAGGGAGTACCTTCTTGATTTTATGTTGATCTTATTTAATACATTGAACAGGGTAACACCGGATTCGAAATCAAAACTGCCAACTTTGAAGCTGTACTTGGCAGAAAGATCCAGCCTTTGATAGGCCGGTAATTTTGATTCATTTATCCGTTCCAGATCATAGATAGATCCAGTCTCATTTACCAGATTGATCGTTTCATTTTGAGGGGTGTATCGCTGGCCTGTACCTAGCAGGAAGATACTGGCTAATTCCACTTTACCCAGCTTCAAAATATTTGTGAAATTTAGTTCATGCCGCTGATCCTGAGCAGAAGGGTATGGGTTGTTTTGATTTCGATACCAGAACGCATTTTCTGATCGTCCAAGTGAGTAGCTAAGTAGCGATGTAAAGGTTCTATTCTTGTACTTAAGAAAGAGATCGAGTCCCTCGGCATAGTTTTCACCCCCAAGGTTCAGGTCTTCGAAACCAATTTCATCCAAGACATCAGGAGATAGCGTGAGAAATTGATTTTCCAAAATCCCTCCTGTCCTTCTATTGTAGTATTCCAGGTCGAGCGACCAATTGCCGAAGTTATACGTACCCCCAACGATGAAGTGCGTACTTCTTTGAACTGGAATTGCCTCGTCATCTGCGAGCGTCCAATAAAATTGATCAGTATTTTGCAAAAAGGATAGAGAGGTTTCACTGATGAATTGATGATGAAATGAAGCAGCCCCCTTAAGTGCCAATTGCTCATTCACTCGGAGGCCAATATCAAACCGGGGCTCCAGGTACCATTTTTGTGTCGGTTCATAGTAGGAGGACCTGATTCCTAGATTCGTGGTAATCTCTTCCTTTCTAAACTGGTAGTTTCCATAGAAGCTAACGATTGTGGCATCAAGATCCAGCGTGTCTGCATAGCCTGGAATTACTTCAGGGTCTAGTCCTGCGAGCCGTTGCTCGAACGTCAAACTTTCCGTGGAGTTGTAGGTGGTATTCAGCGCATTGATTTCTACTCCTGCCGATATCATATTTTGGTCATCGATATCGATTTCATTGTGAGATTTCAACGTAACGTCACCCACAGAGCTTCCTATGCTATAGTTAACCAGGCTAAACGCAGAGTTTGCTTCGATGCTGTCCCCAAGGAATTCTACGTCTTCAAAAAGCGTTTGTGTGATAGAAAGAGATTCATTTTCTCGATATTCAGAAGCACTGATGGTGGTATTGTTGAACCAGTTTGGCTTCAGTTGGCTTTTCAAATTTGCGCTGATGCCTATGTTTGACCATTCAGATTTATCGAGTACCTCGAATTGCTCAAAGTCGTCATCTTCTACAAAATCACCACGATAAAAGTCTTGACTGCCATAAAAATTGATGTCCAAGACTGATTTGTCTGTGAATCGATGCTGAACCTTGGCGTTGAGATCGCCAAAGCGAAGTGTAGGACTAAGTCCTATGGTGTTGAGTTCAGGACTAACCGATTCCAGGAAATTTTGCCTGTTGGACCGAAGGAAATCCTGATACAGACTGGAGTTTATCACATCCGTAAATGATTGCCTAAAAGCAATGAGCGCAGAGGTACGCTTCCCAATCGGGATACTGAAAGCGGAATTGAACGATAGCATGTTTATCCCAACGTATCCAT
>JABSPG010000203.1:0-2393 GCA_013214445.1 Ekhidna sp.
AGGTTGATAGAATGAGGCAGATCTTGTTTGCCAACGATACGTTGGCAGAAGATCCAGATGTGTGGTATGAAGTTAGCACTGCCAAGATCAACTTATTGAAGAAAGTCGAAGATTATCTATCCGACAGTATTCAAAAGCGAACAGAGGTAATTGCAAGCAAGGCAGTTACAAATTTCTGGACTTTCCTAGTGCTAGATATTTCTATAGGTGTTCTCGCCTTTTGGCTGATGTCTACTTTGGTGAAAAACCTGCTCAAGAACGTAAGTATTTTGGAGGCTTATACAAGAAAGATATCTGCTGGAGATATGTCAAAGAAGGTAGTGATACCTACCAAAGATGAGCTGGGACAGTATGCGAATACTTTCAACAAAATGGTCTTTGAGATTAGAAAATCTCATTTGGAACTCAGAAAGCAGCGTGATCGAGCCAAATTCCTCTACAAAAATATCTACGGAGTATCATTAGTTGTTTTTGAGAATATTGAGCAAGGAATATTTTTATTGGACAAAGAGTTTAAGATATCCAAGTTCCATTCGAAGGCAATGAAGGATATCTTCAATAATGAACGAATAGCCGGCGAGAATTTCACCAGCTTTATGCGTCCCTTGATTCTTCCTAGAGAGCTGGAAGCATTGGAAATGTTCATGAGACACCTTTTCAATGAAGATATGGACGAAGAGGTGGTAAACCAGTTAAATCCCATTGATCAAGTTAAGATTCACACTGAATTGAATGGTGTAGTTGCTACAAAATATATCAGGGTAGAGTTTACGAGGATATGGCGAAAGAATAAGATTCAAAACATTATGGTTTCCGTTTCTGATGAAACAGAATCCGTATTGCTGCAGCAGCACTTGAGTGAAGCCGAGAAGAAGAAACAGCAAGAAACGGAAAGAGTATTGAGTATACTCAAGATTGATCCTTCAATCTTGAGAGGATTCTTACATAATTCCAGAAAAATGCTTAAGAGTATTTCTGAGAGGTATGAGATGAATGAGCAAGATGAATACTCAAGCTTACTAAGTTTCACTTTTGACATTATTCATAATCTGAAAGGAAATGCCGTGGTTATTGGAATGGAGCTCATGGCTGATAAGTTCCATGAAATTGAAGATGCACTCACTGCACTGCAATCTAAAACTGTTAGAGGTAAAGACTTTTTGGCAATACTCTATGAAGTAGATGAGGCAGACAGAATGATTGCCGAGATATCGGAGATGCTTTATAAAATTGTGAATATCTATAAGAAGTTCCCTGCTGAAGGTGGAAGTGTTTCTAATATAATGGTCATTGATTCGTTGGAGCGGGGAGCTGAAACGATTGCCAAGGAGATGGGTAAGACCGTGAATGTGTCTTTCGAAAACTTAGACAATGTAGTTCTTCCCGAGTCGTTCATCGATCCGTTTAAAGATATACTCATTCAGTTGATTAGGAATTCCATAGTTCATGGAATAGAAGCGCCGAGCGTTAGAATGGAAGAGAAGAAGGAGATAGCAGGCGAGCTGTTAATTGAGTTATCAAAGCACGAAGAAGAAGTCTTTATTAGATATAAGGATGACGGTAGAGGTTTGGATTTAGAGCAGATCAAAATTAAGGCAGTTGAACATGGAGTAGTTACAGAAACAGATCTAAAGGGGTTGGAAGACGTCCAGATTCAAGATCTCATTTTCCATGAAGGATTCTCAACTGCAGATGATTCTGACTCGCATGCTGGAAGGGGTCAGGGAATGCACTTGGTTCAATCGATCATTAAAGAAAATAGAGGTGCATACGAAATCACTTCAATCCCTGGTAAATCATTTGAGATGGTGATAAAGTTACCATTACCCCAGGAATTAGATGAGGAGGCAATACTATGAAACAGCGACTATTAATTGTAGATGACTCATCCGTGATGCGGAGAACCATTGAGAAGAATCTTGCTAACTATGATCTCGAAATCATTGGTCAAGCAGCAAACGGTATGGAAGCTGTTCAAATGGTAATGAAAGAAAAGCCTGAAGTAGTTACGCTAGACATTACTATGCCTGAAATGGATGGTATCGCCTGTCTTCAGGAGATCATGAAGATCAACCCAGAGACAAAGGTGATGATCATTACAGCACTTGCGGACAAGCTGACAGGACTGATTGCTTTGGATAAAGGTGCTCGAGGCTTTATGTACAAGCCTGTAAACGCTGAGGATTTAGCAAAAGCCTTTGATAAACTTTTGAAAAGGGATGGAGAGTAGAAAGGAAGAATTTGAGGCGACCTGCAATCTGTTTATCAATTCAGTAAGCAACTACTTCAAGCATCTAACTGAGATTGATTCTGATATGAAGGTTCCTTATCTGAAGGAATCTGAAGGTCTCGTTTTGAAGGATTTTACTGGGATGATTGGGATATCAGGTAGT
>JABSPG010000203.1:2403-7035 GCA_013214445.1 Ekhidna sp.
AAGGTTTTGTTTACATCTCTGCAAACAGAGAAATGTTCGCTGATCTGATCAATATGTTTATTGGAATTGAGGACCCAAGTGAAGAAGATATTTTGGACATGGCAGGCGAAATTTCAAACGTAGTTGCGGGGAATGTGAGGGCAAATCTTGGTGCCAACTTTATGATTTCTGTCCCAACAGTCTTTGAAGGAATGCCTAAAGAACTAAATATTCCCGATAATGTTTCTATGTATGTGATTCCAATTAATTGGAATAATCACGAGGCGTTTGTAGTTCTAGGTCTAGACTAAAACCAGAAACGATCCGGATGAGCGAGTCAGGAAACAAGGCAAATGAGTCGAAGTGGATCATCAACTTTGATAAAATACAAGACAGTACCAGAAGAAATTATTTCTCTGTGCTTCCAGAGGAGGAGCGGCTACTTGAGTATTTTTCTGATGCTTTTGTGATAAATCGACCAAAGGGAAATGTGGGAGGAGATGGTTTCTGGCTACACAAAAATAATGACGATGTTTACCTAGCCTTGTTTACATGTGTAGGCGAAGGACATCTTGCAAGTATGATGATTCGCATCTATATGAATGCGCTGAAAAAAATTGTAGATGGTTATTCCATAGATTTCACAGGTTCAATTTTGCAGTTTCTGCATAGAGAGGTAATTGGTCACTTTAAGAATAAGAACAATATACTATTGAACACCAATGCTAATGTTGGAATTGTGAAATTGAATATTAGTTCAAAAGCAATGGAGTTTGCTGGAGCAAATATGGATTTACTTCAGGTGGACAGAGAAGAGGTAAAGATTGTGAAGGGGGAGGAAAGTCAAGTGGGAGAGGTGAAGGATAATCGCCCTAACTATACATCTATTGCTTTAGATAATTCGCAGAACTCTTCTTTCTACTTATGTAGTTCTGGCGTTTTTAATTTAGTTGGAGGTTCAAATTTTAAGAAGCTCAGTGCGGATCAAATAGGAGAATTATTTAGAAGTAAGCATGCGTTGAAAATGAGTGATCTTAAGATTGATACCGAACAACTTCTTACATCTTGGACTGGTGCGAAAAGCCAGAATGATGATATTATGATTATCGGTTTTAAGTCCTAAGCACTTTCTGCCATTAACTTCTTTTTCTCAAGAAATTCATCGTAGGTGCTGACCGTGTCGGTATACCCATCAGGTCTGATTTCCAATACTCGATTTGCAACAGTCTGCGTGAACGTGTGATCGTGAGAAGTAAATAGAACTGTCCCAGGAAATTCCTTAAGAGAATTGTTTAATGCTGTGATAGATTCAAGGTCTAAGTGATTTGTAGGTTCATCTAGAATGAGAAGATTAGCTCCTTGCAACATCATTCTTGAAAGCATGCATCTTACTTTCTCACCACCTGAGAGAACATTGCATTTCTTCAACGTTTCTTGACCGGAGAAAAGCATCTTTCCTAAAAAGCCTCTGATGTATACTTCATCCTTCTCCTCATCAGAAGAGTATTGCCGTAACCAGTCAATTAAATTGTCATCCGAAGCGAAATACTCAGAGTTTTCGTTAGGCAGGTAGGCGTGGGTGATGGTTTGTCCAAACTTAAACTCACCAGCAGAAGCATTTTGTTCTTCCATAAGAATCTGAAAGAAGGATGTCACAGCTAAACTGTCGTCGCTGACCACAGCAATTTTGTCGCCCTTGTTTACAAATAGATCCAAGTCTTTAAAAAGGTACTCTCCCTTAACTTCTTTTGAAAGTCCTTTTGCCTCTAAAATTTGATCACCAGCTGTTCTGTTCTGGCTAAATATAATTGCTGGGTATTTTCTATTCGATGGCTGTATTTCCTCTACATTAATCTTATCTAAAAGTTTTTTTCTGCTGGTAGCTTGCTTACTTTTTGCTGCGTTAGCACTGAACCTGGCAATAAATTCCTGAAGCTCCTTTTTCTTTTCTTCGGCCTTTTTGTTTGCCGATGATCTTTGGCTTAGAGCCAGTTGACTTGATTCATACCAAAATGAATAGTTGCCAGTAAATAGTTTGATTTGTCCGAAATCTATATCTGCAATATGTGTGCAAACCGTATCCAAGAAGTGCCTATCGTGCGACACTACGATCAAGGTATTGTTAAATTCTAGCAGATAGTCCTCCAGCCACGATATGGTGTTGATATCAAGGTCGTTTGTGGGTTCATCTAGTATTAAAATATCGGGATTGCCAAACAATGCCTGTGCTAAAAGGACTCGTACTTTTTCCGTTCCATTTAGTTCCTTAACTAGCTTGTAATGATCTGCCTCAATGATACCAAGACCACTTAGTAAGGCAGCAGCATCAGATTCGGCATTCCATCCATCCATATCGGCAAATTGAGCTTCGAGTTCAGATGCTCTGTTACCATCTTCCTCGGTGAAGTCAGCCTTGGCGTAGATCGCATCTTTTTCTTTCATGATGCTCCACAATTCTTTATGTCCCATCATCACAGCGTCTAATACTGGAATTTCATCATATTCGTGATGATTCTGTTTTAGAACAGCCATACGCTTGCCAGGCTCTATTTTAACTGATCCTGAGTTAGCACTGATTTCACCAGACAGAATCTTAAGGAATGTAGATTTACCCGCTCCATTAGCTCCAATTACCCCATAACAGTTTCCACTTGTGAAGTTGATGTTTACTTCATCAAATAACACTCGTTTCCCGTACTGTAGTGAAATATTCTCTGTAGAAATCATAAGATCTAATTTAAGCCGCGAAGTTAGAACTATTTGTTGCTAGATGAAACCCCTGCTATCAAACAAGTGGAAGAATAATTTAGAAAGCAAGTGATTTCGTGAAAATGTACTTATAGATCGTGTATTCATCATGATCTATCGAATCAAAATGAACAATTGCTCGTTGGAATCTAAATTACTCATTGGATCTCAAGTGTAGTGTGCTAATTGCCTATCCACATCTGGAAAATGACTGAACAAGAGAAAAGTACTCACGTGTTAAAATTCCTAAGTGAACTCCTAGAAGGGGATAGGGACAAGATACGGCATATTGCAAGCTTGGCGATCAATTCGATTGAGAAGGATGTGGAGGGTATCTATATAGCCTATGAGTCAAAAGATGCTACAAAAGCCCATGATCATCTTCATAAAATGAAGTCTAATCTGGCAAATCTAGATTTTAAAGAACTCTCAGCAAGAACACCAGATTACAAAAGTCATGACTTCTGGCATGTCATCCCCAATTATTTAAGAGATGTAAATACCTGTGTGATTCAGGTAAAAAATGCGATTCAGTAGTCTAAGATGTGTTAGCGTCTACAGGAAGACTAAGTCAGAGGTTCAAGGAAACTTCTTCTTAGGCTGATTTCTGAGAAGATTGGTCGTTAGGATGATATTCTATGAATCTAAATTCCATGTCTAAAAGGTCGCTGTAATCTTCACCAGCCTCCAGCATGTCTTCATCATCCTCATCATAATACCATCTTACAACGACGGCTTTACCATTTACCTCCAAAGACTTTATTTCTTTGAGTAAGTCATAGATGCATTTGGATGAACTCGTATTAAAGTACTCCATCTTAATTCTTACATCAAGCTTATCAGAGACTATATCCTTAGATAGTGCAGATCTTAATGGTTCGTAAAACTGAATTGAGTTTTCAGGACTAGACCTTCCAAACAATTTAAAAACACCTTTTGAAGGGTCTAGTAAAACAGCAGGAGTGTTTCGTGTCGGATAAATCTTTATAGGTTCCATTAGTTGATCTTTCGTTCTTTAAAAAGACTAAATTTTTCTTAAATAAATAAGTCTTTTTAGGTAAGAAGTGTATTTTGATCGTTAAGTCTCTCTCGGTTCTTGATAAAACAATAGGGTTTGATTGTTGGTTCATTCATAATAACATTTAGCCTTCAAATAGTACAATATATTTTTTAGCTCTTTAGAAGAAGGCTGAGTGTCTCTTTTGAACTCCTACCTGAAGGTTGTTTTACATTTGTTCAATGAATTTACAGCAGTTAGAGTATGCGCTGACCCTAGAGAAGGCAGGATCTTTTACTAAGGCTGCACAGCAGTTGAGCATGACACAGCCAGCTTTGAGTCTACAGATTAAGAACTTAGAGAAAGAAATGGGTATTGCACTGTTCGATAGATCAAAAGGCAAGATCGAACCAACAGAGTTAGGGTTGAAATTCTTGATAAAGGCTGGAGAAATTGTAATGGCGGGAAAGCAACTTAAAGAGTATGCCTATTCTCTTGGCAAGGGACACAAAGGAAGTATTAAGATTGGTATCATTCCTACATTATCTCCATTCTTAGTTCCTCTTTTTGCCGATTCACTACTGGAAAGATATCCCGATTTAAATGTAGAAATAAGCGAGCTGTTGACCGAACAAATTTTGCAACAGATTCGGTTTGGTGAATTGGATGGCGGTATTATTTCCACGCCAGTTGAAAGGCAGGGCATTACTACCAGTATACTTTTCTATGAGTCCTTCTACTTTTACAGGGACAGCACCGTAAATGCTGAGAATAATACTATTAGTGTGTCGAATCTTGACCTTTCTGATCTTTGGTTATTGGAAGAAGGGAATTGCTTTAGGGATCAAGTAAATGATATCTGCTCCCTCAGAGACACTAGGATCGTAAGGCTGAAGTATAGATGCAGT
>JABSPG010000204.1 GCA_013214445.1 Ekhidna sp.
CACCTCGTTGTATGCCATTGAAACGGTACGCTTCGCCATACAACACAAGCTATAAACAATTAATAATCAGGGTCAATTTCTCCCTCTATATCAATATTCATCGCTCTGTATTTTTTAGCGAAAACAACCGCCCTCGCTTCAAGTTGTTTGTAAGTGTTTTGACATTCTCTTTTATAAGCCTTGTCAAAATCTTTGTCTTCAAATGAGAAACCCTCCTCTCCATGTGAGCGAATAAACTCTGCTGCATTAGAAAGTGCATGAGATTTCGCTAAAAAGTATTGTGCTTTTTTATAGTCTTCCATGTTACTGATTATTAAAAGTTCATAGCCAAACCGTTGTAGGTAATATTAACCTAGCATTTTATCAAGCTTCTGACATGTATTATCGTCCTTTATTCCCTGCATAAATAATTTGTAGTACCTGTATACTGTTGTCTCGCTAAGACCTGTCACCTCAATAACAGTCTTTACGTCATACTTCATTAACACCTTAGATACCATGTAGATAAACATATCATTATGTCTTCGGCACATACCCTTATCAAAGGGTCTATCTTCATCAAAATTTAAGCACCTGTTGAAAGACCTGACATACATATTAAATAAATCCTTAGCCCCTTGTTTATCAATTGGATCAGGCATAATGATCTCCTCAACCAATTCATGTTGACGCCTAGATATGATTGGTGGATCATTCTCCAGATGGTATATAACCGTTGAGTGGCTTTTGTTTACGGCTCTACCTATATCGGATTTAGGATAACCCATGTTCCATAATCTTCGAATAGCCATGCACCTAGCGTGCACGAAAGGGTTCTTCTTAATCTTTCCTTTTATATCTTTCACGCTAACCCCAGTATCCTTCGATACTGATAGCAAAACTTTTTCAATCTCGTTCATTCTTAAATATATTCAAGCTGTTATTATTTTCACTTGGCACAACCAATGGGGCGAAGAGTTTTATCCCCGTGTCCTTGATGATAAAGCCCGTCTTATCTGTGTTTATTGATAACTTTATTGGTTTGTCCCATGGTGTTGGCTCACCTCCTGTCTCTGTTTCACGAACCTTACGCACGTGCCATTCTGTCATACCCCTTGTTAGATGATCCTCCGCTTGTACCTTACGGTGTATGGTAACAAAGTCATCAGCCCTGTTAACAAACTTACCACCACCCTCAGTATCCTCAGCGAAAGGAGCTACAGGTAACCCGTCATCACCCTTTCTACGTTGTGCTTCCGTTACAGCGTGCATGTTTAACCACACTGCAATATTATTAGCGTTACTAAATGTCAAGAACTCACTTGCTGCCTCGTAGTGGTACTCATGAGTGCTCAACCCACTGTTACCATCCACCTTAATCCTTAATGAGTTGTAAGGGTCAATGAAGAACCCATCAATCTGCCTGTACTTCATTGTCTTCTCAGCAAAGATCACCATATCGTAGTATGAATAAACCTCCTTGTTGGTTATTACTATGAAGTGCTTGTTCACCCATTCATAAGCAAACCTCCTTTGCACAACATTCATTGAGCTCGCCCTCCTTTGGAAAGCAAACTCCATTATCTTGAGCTTGATGGATGCTGTCTTATTCTCTGCAGAGTATACGGCCCAAACCCAGTCATGACGAACCGATGCGTTCACCATCATTGCTAGTGCAGTGGTGGTCTTACCCACGTTTGAGTGACCGTTTATAATAAGGAAGTTCTTCTTGTACCTAAAGTTCTTATCAAACTCAGCATGTCCTGTTGTTAGTCCAGGCTTTATCTTACCATCAGCAAAGTCGTTGATCCAATTAAAGTCTTCGTCGTCACTGGATATGAAGGACATATCCCCATCATTGATAAGCATCTCCCTCTTGATATCCTTCTCATCCCTAAGGATGTCATGGATAGGCATGGTCTTGCCCTTCTCTATCCCTCTGTAGATGGTAGCCATGGCCTCCTCTTCAGAGTTTACGTTCTCCTTCTTGAGGATCTCACGACCTAGAACCCTAATTGCCTCATCCTCCTCTATCCTTCCAGCACTAATGAACCCACCACACAGTGTCGAGGCCTTAAGTAGCATGATGTGCTTCTGCCCTTCCTCAGCGTTCCTGATCATCCTTGCCGCAAGGTTGAGCTTCATATAGTCTGTGAAGCCATCACTCTTACTGACGACCTTCTGTTCTTCTGCCCTCTCAGATAAAAATGCACCAAACTTATTAGATCCTGTGTTGATTATAATATCTGGGTCGTAAGATTCGAAGCACGCCCTTGATTCGTTAATCCCTGTTGGGTCTACTTCCAATGAGTATTGCTTGCTGAAGTACTGAACCAATGCCCTGAAGTGGTCGCGGTGTCTCTCAGGGTTTGTTATCCTAACTAGAGCCTTCAACCCGTTACCTGATGGTGATATCCATACGGCGTACACGTACTGGTCGGTAGCTAGTAGTGGCTTAACTACCTCGGTGTCAAGCTTATCGAAGTCAAGGACAATGAACCCGCTGTGCTCGAACAGGTCCTCATCCTTCCTAGACATGAACTCCCCACTGAACAATACAATGGGGAGCTTCTTCTTAAGTTCCTTGTTACCACCCCTGATTGAATTTATTACGGCCTTATGTTTACTACCTTTGATTCTTTCGAGTGCGGTCTGTAGTGGCACATGGTATGGACTCTCTGTTTTTGTTACAGACTCAAATGTTGTTACCCTCATTACTCATCTTAGTTTGGTTTAATTTGTCTACCTCCCTTATCAGGTCTGCAATCTGCTTGCACTTCTTAAGGATCTCATCCTCGTTCTCCTGGTTCATGCACTGAACCCCATAGTGAGTGTCACCAAGCTCAGCGTAGATCAACCCGTCGGAGCTTATCTCCACCTCATTCGATTCTGTCCAGTGGTATGCCTTCCTTATGGTGTATATTCCCCTCATGTGATCACGATTGAGGGTTTTGGGAACGATCTATTGATCATGCTAACCATTTCCATATTTCTTAGATGTTCTAACATCTCCTCTCCTCTTTTAACGTCGCAAGTCCAACCCTCTTGAAACTCCCCCAGTTCCTCAGCGGCATCTATTAACGCCTCTAGTATTTCTATTTGTTCTTTAATCTTCATGGATGTTGCCTGTTACTTCGATAGTTAGGTTTTCGTTGTAAACATCCTGAAGAACCAAGTCGTTACATTGGAAGCCACCGCGGATAAATGAAACATCACCGTGTCCGTATGCTCTGCCTTTATCATCGAAGATGTTGATATAATCCCCTTCAAAAATCTTTACGCCGTTCTTGTCTTGAAGACCTGTGTATTGCCCTACGGTTTCGGGGTCTACTTCGTGCAGATTACATTTGTTATCTGTAATGCAGTGATTACCAAACCCATCAATAAAATAGAACCCAAAGAACCATTCGCCCGAAGTAGGGCATTTTCCTCTAAATAGAATTTCTCTTTTCATTTGTTTTGAATTTCACCCCTTAGTTCGTTCGACTTGTTTAGGTACCACCTAGCCTTATCAAGGTCTGTGCTTACGATAGATCCTGGTTTATCACCAGCCCTCATCTTATACTTGAAGGCTGTTATCTCACAGTGTGTGGCCACTGATTCAACCCCCCAAATACTAACCATCATATCAATGGTTTCAACACTAAATGACTTATAATGATCGGGATTAACCATGTCATAGCTGTTATCATTTTTACTCATATACTTTAATTAATCTATTTCATCATAACCCAAAGGAGGGAGACAACAACGAGTATAATGTACTTCATTGTGACGCCCTCCCTAGGTATAACTTACTTTCGATTGACCTAACCATGATCATCCTCTTTCCTTTGTAGCTATTACCATAGAAGGTGTTGTTTAATCTCCTCATGGTCTTAGCATCCTTGTTAATGATGTCCATTGGTTCCGTATACCTGGATACTATCCACATAGGAAGCTCGTGCACTACCTTACCTTTCTTGTAAGCGACACGAGCCTCCATATAGTAGATAGGTACCCCTAGCTTAGAACGGGAGGTCATCCCCCTTAGCTTCAGAAGCCTTGGCTGCGCGTTTCTCCTTCGCAGCCTCAGAGTTTGGGTCCCAAACCCTCAAGCATGTCTTACCAGACTTAGTTTGGAATAGGGTGAAGTAAATGTTTCCTCCCTTCCCGTCTTCACCACGACGAGTTGCGTACTTCTCCGCAATCTCTTTCAACTCGTGGTCCTTAATGTTAAACTTACAGTACTGGAAACCATCGTCACCAGTGACCGCATCCTCTACGTACCCTACGAGTACTGAATCATACTTTGTATCGCTCATCGCAATAAACTATTAATTGTTAAATAAAAAACCGTGTATATACCCCCAAGTATAAGCCAAAGGGAGACCCCCTTGATCAAATCCTTGAGTAACTCCTTATAGTTCTGACACCTCATAGTAGGTATCGATTATCGTTGCGTCCGTTGCGCCACCATCGTCCAGCCATTTGCGGATCTTGGTGATCCCCTCTGTCCACTTCATCTCACCGCCAAACACGAATGAATCGGTAGCCCTAAAAACCTGTGGCTTATACGGAAATGTCTTCTCCTGCGCTACAAACCAGAAGTCATTCCTCTTGAACACCTTCTTGTATAGGTAGGCTTGGATATCATACCCAAACCCGAGCGCGTCGTACTTAAACTTAGAGACAGCCCTGCATGACTTACTGTCAGAGATATAGTTTGGGTTGAGGCAGTCGAGGAAGCCTTTCACTGGCACACCGTCAACCTCCTCAAGGAATCCAACCTGGTACTCACCAGTCATGTAGTCCCTGATTAGCCCTGCGGTATCCAATCGATCTATCATCTCGTTGGCCATCTTCCAGTCCTCGGGAGACACCACGGTCTTACCATCGTTCTGTGACTCAACCTGGGCTAACAACTCCTTGTACTCCTTGGTGCTCCTTATGTTCTTAGCTTCCTTGCCTGTCCTCTCTTTGTACCCTTTCTTTGCCTCCTCGTAGATGGACTCCTCATTGAAGGTTACGTAGGTATCCATCGCCTTGTCCCTCTCGAAGAGTAGCATATCATACAGGGAGCCAAAGGTTAACGCCTCTGACTCCTTCTTTAACTGCCCCTTCATGTACATGAGCCATAGCTTCATGTCCTTGATGGCATAGGTTATGGATGACTTAGATAGGTGACCCTTGCCTGTGGCATTGATCAACTCCTGTGATGTGATAAAAGACATTACCCCTTGAACTTAGCTAGCGCCTTCTTCTGGTTCTCAGAGAAGTCACCACCGTACTTGTTCATGACTTGATCGAAGGCCTTGCCTTTGTCGCTAGACTTCTTGATGTAGTCAATGGCAGACTGGAACTTGTCACTACTTGTTGACAGCGTAGACCCTATGTCCGACCCCCCACCATTGCTTGACGGCTTTGAACCCTTTGGCGCTGGTGATCCCTGATCACTTGGTTTTTGACCAGAATCCCTGTTATCCATTGAGTCCGCGTCCTTATTGTCGTCGATACAGAAAAGGCCGTTCAGTGCGTACTTACGTGCGTAAGATGAGGTGGCGCCAGTGATCTGTGACGGGTCCATCCCTTTCTTAGATTCTGGGTGCTTAGCGTAGGCCTCCACAGAGATAGCCCCTTTGCCATCAGTGATGCTGGCCTTGGCCCTTACGTAGGCCCCCCCACCATCGTTCTCATGCACCATCTGGTCGCTAATGAGTAGCGCCACATTGTTATCAGCTAGTAGTGGCTTGACCGCCTGCAGTATGTCCTCGCAGCTTCGGTAGTTATAATTCCCGAACTTATTACGTTGTGACTTCGGTGCGTTTAGTCTTGACTGAATGTTTATCAGTGCTTTTACTACCTTCTCGGTAGGTCCTGTTGACTCCATATGTAATGTATTATATTGTTTGGGTTGTGCAAGTTACGGCTTTAGTTGTGTAGAAACAAGGGATGATGTTAGTTTATTCCAACATTGTTCTCTGTTCGTTACGACCTGAGATATCTCCAACATGACGTCATGGTTGTACCAGTCGGGCTTGTCGTATCGATCATTAAGGATGTGCATTATCTCTTGATTCATTTTACTTCTTTTAAATCGTTTAAACTTACATGGTATGGGTTACTCACCTCATACACTTCTGCTATATTTCTTTTAAGGCATATTCTATGAATTACCACCCTCTTGCCATTGGGTATTAAGAATGTTCTTTCTTTAGCTTTCATCTTTAATCTTAACCATGTCTAGAGCATCTTTAACTTGTAAGGGGTTTATCTCTCTCCAGTTAATCATCTTGAACTTATTAGGGTCTATACCAAGTTCCTTTAAGGCTGTATCTACTACCCTTTCGTCGCACCCCTCTAAGAAGTCGCACATGAAGTCCTTAGCGGTATCAACCTTACGGTATTTCTCTTTCAGTTTAGTGTGTTCCCTCAACAAGCCCTCTTGAATCCAATCACTAGGAGTGTAGGTTGGTTTAATCCAGCACATACTATTCTTATTTGGTTCGTATTGTTTTGTTATAAATTATTCGCCCTATCGTTTCTGGTGTACTAAATAACACTCGTATAATAAAGTACCAGTACCACGATAACCCAAATGTAATATATATCCCTACGGCGAACAAGTTGAGGGAAAGGAACTTTAGTAAGTGCCACCCATCCCTAAAGGCTAGGTACTGTCTTATCCATACTGGTATGTAATCCCATACTCCACCTTGTAGCCATCCAACCTTCCAAAAGTACGATTGTTCTTCTTTATTCATATCCACACCCCATTCCTCATAGGGTAGTTCCGTCCACACGTAGCGGGGGTTATCAGGGTCTGACCAGTCTGTTGATAGGCTAACCATTTTATGCTTATCCCAATACCCCTTTAGCTTTCCTTCTTCGCTTAAGTCTTTGAAGAACTCTGCTACCCCTGCTAGGAATATGAGTATTAGTCCTATCATAACTTAGGATGTGTTAGTATGTAGATTAACAACAGTGTTAGAGTTATGTCAGACCTTTCCTTAAAAAACACATCGTCATAAAAAACC
>JABSPG010000205.1 GCA_013214445.1 Ekhidna sp.
ACTCATCCTTTCGTCTAATTGTTGAATACATCGTTCTTCTGAATTCTGATGTCGAAGTAACTGAGAATTGGTTGAAGCCCTTAATCCAATTCTTAGAAAGAAACCAAGATTATGCGGCGTGTCAGCCGAAAATAAAGGACTTCAATAGACCAGACTATTTTGAATACGCAGGTGCTTGCGGCGGATTCATCGATTGGTTAGGTTATCCATTTTGCAGAGGTAGGATTTTCGACGAAATAGAAAAAGACCATGGGCAGTACGACAATGAACAAGACATATTTTGGTCTTCTGGAGCTTGCATGGTGATCAGAAAAAGTGTCTACTCTGAATTGAAAGGATTTGATGAAGATTTCTTTGCGCATATGGAAGAAATAGACCTTTGTTGGAGAATACGTTCTGCAGGTCTGAAGATTCGTGCCATTCCTCAGTCAACAGTTTTCCATGTTGGAGGTGGTACGCTTAGTAAGAGTAGCCCATTTAAAACGTACCTCAATTTCCGAAATGGTTTGTCTTTACTGATCAAAAACTTACCTGGCAACTCACTCCTTTTCAAGTTACCCATCCGTATTTTTCTTGATTGGGTAGCTGCGTTGAGATTCTTGCTAAGTGGAGATGAAAAACACAGTCTAGCCGTTATAAAATCCCACTTTCATGCTTTCTCAATGTTCTTATCGACTATCAAAAAAAGGAATTTGACATCAGATTCACCTCAAAACATTAAGGTTGTTTGGGAATTCTTCTGGAAGAGAAAAAGTAAGTTCTCTGAACTGAATATCAAATCGAATTAATAATACCAAAGTGTATTATTTCTTCTTCTAAGGTGCTTACGGAAGTTCATCACAAATGCTAAGCCCAAATAGATTATCACGGGTGATCCAAAAGTCAAAAAAGAGGTATAAATGAAAAATAGTCTTATCCCCGATGTAGGGATACGAAGCTTTTCCCCAAGTCGGGTACAAACACCAAAGGCATATTTTTCAAAATACTTTTGCATACGAGGCTAAGATACACAATTCATCAATTAGAATGTTTTCATCATTAGTGCTTGTTAATCATATTTTCGATTAATTTTGCGACCATTATAACAAAGAATTATTCTATTTATTGTTTGTACAATTAAAATTACTGAATCAAATGAAAAAATTTAACCTAGCCATAGCTTTCGTAGCTGGAGCAATCTTGCTTTCAGGATGTAAGCTTGATACGATGATAAAATTGGCTCAGGAAAATGACCTTCAAGTTAATCCAAATCCTTTGGAAGTACATGGTGGAAACATTCCGTTCGAAATAAGTTCCGTTCTTCCTCCGAAAATGCTTCCATCTAACACAAGCTTCACGCTTAACACCATTTATGTGTATGGTGATCAGGAAGTGAATGTAGGATCTGTCGAATTCAAAGCGGAAGATTTCCCGAATAGTGCTAGCACAACGTCTAGAAAAGTAGAAAGCTTTTCCATGCCATACCAAGAAGGTATGAACCCTGGAACTCTCTACATTCAGGGTGTCGCTACTGACACAAGAAATGGTAAATCAAAATCTACGGAGAGATTAGCTGTTGCTCAAGGTCTAATCATGACTTCAGAATGGGTAAAAGATGTTGCTATTGCTTCTTACACGGAGCACGGTTACAATGATAAAGAAGAGTTGATTCCAACTAACGTTGACTTTTTCTTTGATCAGGGAAGATCGAACTTAAGAACTTCACTAACTGTAGATGGAGAATCTAATAGATCAAAGAGAGATGAATTGAGCGCATTTATCGCAGAAAAAAATGTAACGAGAACTGTTACCATCACAGGTACTCACTCTCCTGAAGGTGATGAAACTATAAACACTGATCTTTCAGAGGACAGAGCAAAAGAGATTGAGAAGTTCTATCGAAACAGAATGGATCGATATGATTACAAAGGTGCTGCGGATTCTATTGATTTTATTCTAAAGCCTGTAATTCAAAATTGGAATGCTTTCAAAGCCGCTTTAGCATCTTATGATGGAATCAGCAGCGATGAAAAAGCTGACTACAATAAAATCATAAATGGTTCAGGATCATTCGTTGAAAAAGAAAAAGAAATGCAAAAGCTTTCTACCTACAAGAAAGTATTTGATAATGTATATCCTGGCTTAAGAACGGCGAAAACTGAAGTTCTAACAGTAAAACCTAAGAAGTCAAATGCAGAAATTTCTATCCTTGCTAAGGCGATTACAACTGGCGATGCAGATGCTGACACATTAACAATCGAAGAATTAATGTTTAGTGCTACGCTTACACCTTCATTGGAAGAGAAAGCTGCTATTTATAAGGCTGCTGCAGATAAATCTGGCATGTGGCAAGCACATAACAATCTAGGCGCTACTCACATTGAAATGGCTTTAAAAGGAGACGATTCGAAATTGGATGGAGCAGCTACGCAATTAGAAATAGCAATGAATAAGATGAGTTCCTCTGCTGAGGTACAATCAAACATGGCTGCTGTTCAAGTATTGCAAGGAAATTACGCTGCAGCTTACGAAACACTTGGAGGTGTAAGCTCTTCTTCTAACGACATCAATGGAAAAGTTAATGCTATGAAAGGAGCATTGGAAGTAAGGATGGCTGAGTATACTAAGGCCAAAGGATCCTTTGCATCAGCTAAAAACTCCAAAAACGTAATGGTTGACAGAGGTCTTGCCTACCTACTTAGTGGAGACTACAGCATGGCAGATGCAGAATTCAAGCAAGTAGACAGAGCTGACGCATACTACCTACTTGCAGTTTCAGCTGCAAGACAAAGCAATGCAAGCGATGTTGGAATGAATCTTAAGAAAGCAGTTGATGCTGAGCCTTCTTTAAAGGACAAGGCACTTAACGACCTTGAATTCACAAACTTTGCTGATGCGGTAAATCAAGCTGTTAAATAGTAGTTAATTCAGAGATATATGAAAGCCTCGCAAATAGCGAGGCTTTTTTTTGCATAAGACCCAAGCGAGCGAAAAGAATACTACATAGCATAATAATCACTTTTTCATCATTATTTTAGCGCCCTGAAAATACAATACCAAGTAATGAGAGAAATTCAATTCAGACAAGCCTTAGGAGAAGCGATGAGTGAGGAGATGAGAAGAGATGAAGACATCTTTTTGATGGGAGAAGAAGTCGCAGAGTACAATGGCGCCTATAAGGTAAGCCAGGGGATGCTTGATGAATTCGGACCTAAGAGGGTTATAGATACTCCAATTGCCGAGCTAGGATTTGCGGGAGTGGGTGTAGGTGCGGCAATGAATGGCCTAAGACCCATCATTGAATTCATGACTTTCAATTTCTCGCTTGTTGCCATTGATCAAGTGATCAATAGTGCTGCAAAAATGCTATCCATGTCAGGTGGACAGTATAGTGTTCCGATCGTTTTCAGAGGCCCAACTGGGAATGCAGGACAACTAAGTCAGCAGCATTCTCAAAATTTTGAAAATTGGTATGCAAACACTGCTGGTCTAAAGGTAGTAGTACCATCAAATCCATACGATGCAAAAGGATTGCTCAAGTCTTCAATCAGGGATGATAACCCTGTAATTTTCATGGAATCAGAGTTGATGTACGGTGATAAAGGTGAAGTTCCTGAAGAAGAGTATTTGTTAGAAATAGGCCAAGCTAACATTGTAAGAGAAGGTTCTGATGTAACAATTCTTTCCTTTGGGAAAATGATGAAGGTTGCTAACCAAGCAGCTGAAGAACTGTCTAGAGAAGGTACTGAAGCTGAAGTGATTGATCTAAGAACTGTCAGACCTATTGATTACCAAACAGTGGTTGAGTCTGTAAAAAAGACCAATAGACTTGTGATTGTTGAAGAAGCTTGGCCTCTTGCCTCAATCTCTTCAGAGATAAGCCATCATGTACAGCGAAATGCGTTTGATTATCTGGATGCTCCTATTCATAGAATCACCAATAAAGACGTTTCTCTTCCTTATGCTCCAACGCTTATTGAAGAGGTCTTACCTAATGTCTCAAGGACTATCGAAGCTGTAAAAGCTGTGACGTACAAGTAAAATCAAAAATATCTTAGCACAAAAGCTCCTTATTTGAGGAGCTTTTGTTGTTTTATACTATTGACGCGAAATAGAAGTTAAAGATTCTTAATTGTTCGTTTTCTCAAATGCATCACCTCACTTTTGATGTATGAGATTGACCTTCACAGGACTTGTTTTTCTATTTACATTCTACCTGCAAGCACAGCGAGATTACATTTATGGATCAGTCACGGATTCAGCATCCAAGGAATCGATACCTAGTGCGCATTTAAAAAATCTATCAGCAGGTCTAGTTACTAATTCTAACTCAACAGGAAGCTTCAAAATCCCAGCTAAAATTGGAGATACCTTGATAGTCACACATATCGGATATGAGAGCCTATTTCATATTACATCTGCACAGGATTTTATTGCACCTGTAATTTTTCTACTCCAAGAAAAGACATCATTCCTGTCAGAGGTGGAGGTTAACGTTTTCCCAGAATATGTAAGATTTAAAGAAAAAATCTTGGAAACTGAACCTGAAAAAAACTTTCGAATTACTCTCCCTAAAGTAGTTATCTCCTACCAGCCCCCTACCGCGGAAGAAATGCAGAATCCAGTACTAGCACCACAAGTCGGCATATTATTCAATCTTGAGGATATCACCAAGAAAGGTAGAGAAAAGAAAAAGCTAAAAAAGCTACTTGCTCAAAAAGCTGTACATCAAAAATTTGACAGAAGGTTGGTGCAGGAATTAACAAACTTGGAAGGTAAGGAATTGACAGACTTTATGGATTACTGTGGTCTTAGTACCAAATACTTATCTAGATCAACCCTATTTGAAATCAACGAAAAAGTGATTGAATTATATTCTAAATGCAAATCGCAGCAAGAAGGAGAGAATCAAGATACTTAATTACTGAGCAGCAAGGTAGTCTTTCGCTTCCTCCAAATCATTGAAGAGTTTAAGATTGCCTCCTGTAACCTTCATGTAAGCGGTCATGATGATCTTTTTGAGACCAGAAACTCCCACAAAGGCACGGCTTTTTGCCCTATCTCTGAAGTATAGTTTCCCATATTTTTTCATTTTCTCACTGATGGTAGTATTTATGAATGCTCCTTCTGTATTCACAAGGACGTAGAGTTCCCCTACTGCTTTTTCATAAGCCTCGCGTGTCTCTTCCAATAACTCTAAAGATCTCTTCTCTGATTTAGACTCAGAAAGATCAACATACAAGATCTTTCTTCCTTTATGAGTGATATAATCTATTGGCATTTGAGCGATGTTTGATGACTTTAGGGTAAGAGTAATCTATAAAAAGATAGCTAATATTCATAAGTGCTAACGGTAAAACATCACAAAAAGACAAATGTTGATGAATTTGAGATTAGACAATCCTGCTATATTTCTAACTTTAACTCAGAAAATTGGCTGACCTACTACTCATAACACCTCCTTTCACACAACTAAATACGCCTTACCCAGCCACTGCGTATCTAAAGGGGTTCTTCAATACGTTAGAAATAGAAGTAGATCAACAAGATCTTGGAATAGAAGTTATTCTTTCCATCTTTTCAAAAAAAGGCCTGGCTAGCTTATTTCAAGAGGTAAAGACTATAGAAAGTGCCTCTAGAAATGCTCAGCGCATTTTTGACCTAAGAAACATCTATTTATCAACTGTTGAACCCACAATTGCCTTTCTGCAAGGAAAAGACCCTGCTATGGCAAGAAAGATATGCTCAGAAAATTACCTACCGCAAGCACAAAGATTCTCTCAGCTAGATGAGATGGATTGGGCTTTCGGTAGTATGGGAATACAAGACAAAGCAAAGCACCTCGCAACATTGTACCTAGAAGATCTATCTGACTTTATTGTCGAATGCATTGACCCTCATTTTGGCTTTAGCCGGTATGCTGAGCGCCTTGGCAGGAGCGCTAATACGTTCGATGAACTAGATGATGAGTTACAAAGCGAGCTGACGTTTGTAGACAAATACACTATCCAACTACTTGATCAACAAATCCAAAAGTCTAAACCAAAGATTATAGGTTTTTCAGTTCCTTTCCCAGGGAATTTATACAGCGCTTTTCGATGTGCCAAGCATATCAAAACCATCTATCCGAAAATTTCAACAACGATGGGTGGTGGATTTCCCAATACCGAACTAAGGGATCTCAAGGATCCTCGGGTATTTCAATACTTTGATTTTATTACACTGGATGATGGTGAAAAACCAATGCAGCTCCTATATAATCATCTCACAAAAAATGGGAATGAAATCAACCTAAAGCGAACCTTTTGTCTTCAAAAAAATGAAGTCAAATACATAAACAATTCACATGAACCCGATATCAAGCAAAATGCCGTAGGAACACCAGACTATAAAGGGCTCCTATTAGACAAGTATATCTCTGTCATTGAGGTAGCAAATCCTATGCACAGTTTATGGAGTGATGGCCGATGGAACAAACTAACAATGGCTCATGGTTGCTATTGGGGAAAATGCACATTCTGTGACATATCTCTAGACTATATTAAAATCTACGAGCCAGTCGCAGCGAAGATACTTGTCGATCGAATGGAGACATTGATTGAAAAAACAGGATTTTCAGGCTTCCATTTTGTAGACGAGGCTGCTCCTCCATCTCTAATGAAAGAGTTAGCGATAGAAATCCTAAAAAGAGATCTCCATGTTACCTGGTGGACCAATATTCGTTTTGAAAAAAGCTTCAGCTTTGACCTCTGTCAATTATTGAAAACAAGCGGTTGCATCGCTATATCCGGAGGCTTAGAAGTAGCTTCTGATCGACTACTGAAACTAATTGACAAAGGAGTAACAGTGGAGCAAGTAGCCAAAGTGACTGACAACTTTACTAGGTCAGGAATCATGGTTCATGCCTATCTTATGTATGGCTATCCCACCCAAACAATACAAGAGACCATTGATAGTCTTGAAATGGTAAAACAACTCTTCGAGCTTGGTATCATTCAATCAGGATTTTGGCATCA
>JABSPG010000206.1 GCA_013214445.1 Ekhidna sp.
AATATCGCTCTTTCTCTCAGCCCTGATATTCCTTCACTGCAAGCACTGTACAGTTGGTCGATTTCATAGAGGCTCAGTACTGCTTTTTCTGCCGGTTCTATCCGTTCATATTTCAAGTCCAGTTGCAAGCTGCCTTGCCCGGTTTCTTCTAAATAATTGCTGAACAGGTTCAGGTTTCTAATGTGGCCATTGAGTGTTGAGTTCTTTAGTAGTTTCCCTGTCAACTGGTTTCTTCGCTGCTTCAATGTCTGGTAGTAGCTCCTGGTTACTTCTTTGGGAACTAACTCTAAACTTTCAACTCTTTGTTGTCTCAGATGAACAAAAAAAGGTTGTAGCTGCTGTGGTAAAGTCTTCACGCTGCTCTCTGCATACCCTATGATCCCTAACCACTCCTGATAGCCTTCAAGTAGTCTTTTATAGCTGTATGACGTTTTTGATTTTACCCCTCTTGCTCTTTCCGATGTTATATGTGTTATACCAGCTTCTTTCCCTTCTTCTTGTTTGGTTTTCAATGAGTTAGCTCTTTCCTCGTGTAACATTCTGGCCATGTTATACGGATGTTATACCAGTGTTACACTAGATTGGACTTTATCAGCTTTCCCATTTTTCCTAGCTTCCAGATCCTTGATCTTTTGTAGCGTCTGATCCAAAACATCAATACCAGACTGTAGTCTTTGATACTCGTCCCAAGCTATGATTTCATATTCATATCCTGTATTTCTATAACCGCCTACTTTCTTGATGTAACCCCAATAATCCAACTCTCTCAGGTATCTATTCGCTTTCATCGGGTTCATTCTGAACTGTTCCCGGATCTCTTTGCTGTAAAAGGTCTGCTGGTCTTTGGGTCGCTTATCCATCAACACTTTGAGCCTTTCAAAGAAGCTCCTGAGCTGACCATTTAATTCGTCTGACTTCCGCAGTAAACTTTCCTTCACTAATCTGTTCGCCCAGCTGATGTCTTCTAAACTGGTAGTGATGTATTCCTGGCCTTTGCTGTCCCGTTTCTTCTCTCTTTGCGATTGGTGGAAGAACGTAATCGTCTCTATGAGTTTGAGGTAGTGCATGTTGGTTCTGAGCTTCTTAAACACACTATCAGGGATGCGTAACTGTGTCGCATACGGGTTGATAACTTTGATCGGTTTGAGTAGTCGCTGGACGTTCTGTAAAAGCTGCTTTGCGAACTGCTGGCTTCCTTCATCTACTGCCCCGGCTTGTAATTTCCTTTGATAGTCCATCACTTCTTCCAGGTGTTCATTCCCTTCATTGATGTGTAGCAAGAAGCTCCGGTTCGCATTATCCTCATAGATGTTCTCTTTCGTGGTTGCACCGCTTACACAGATTGGCCCTTCTACAGTCAGTACTTTTTGCACGTTATTTCCCTTTGCATCCTTGTCGGTGGTCAGTTTGGTAATGCTCTGTTTACTCATAAACTCTCGGAGCGGCAGGAAGGCATTGTAAACCCCGTCCAGATCCTCGATCATCAGCACTTTATGTTTCCAAAAGTCTTTGCTGCTGTAGTAGAGGGTATTCTCTGTTAGGCTGGTAATCGTCCGGACGGATTCTTCCGGAAGGCACTCGCTTACTTTGGTCTGCAGATAGGTCTTACCGCTTCCGCTTCTTCCAAAGATGATCGCATGGAGTGGCTCATCAAAGAACCTGGACAAGTACAAAAAGAAGAGTAGCAACCCGTTCTTTTGCTCTCCGATCAAGCCGCTTTGGCTTATCAGCGACAAAGTCCCTTTTACTAACTCTGGAGATTTCAAAAATGCCTCGGCGGCTCGCCGTTCTTTTGGTGACATTTCATATGCTTTGGGTTTCAGGGCTCGCACTTGTGCGGCTCGTTCGTCCATTCGGTACGCTTCGAGTTTTTCGGTTAGATCTGCTATCGTATTCGTGGTTTGGGTGGTGCTGATCTCTAAAGTCTCACTCACATTCTGGATCAACTTCTTGACTGCTGCATGGCTGTATAAATTCACATCGTCACGGAAGGATTTCTCATTTGCTTTTATGTGCAGACTGATCTTTAACCTGCTTAGATTCTCCTTCTCGATCCCACCCCACACCGTAGCGGTGAGCAATTCATTTTTGTAAACTATTCGCTCCGGGTTATCTGTATCTAGTGCAGCTCTTTCCGGCTCTTGGCGGGGGTCGGGTTCATTACCCTGGTCTTTTGTTTCAGTTGAACCTGCCTGCACTGACGTTTCGGCAGGCAGGGAAGATAAGGTTTGCCTCTGGTTCAATAACTCAGTGAGTATTTCAGGTTCATGACCATCAAGCAAGCTGTTAATATCTTCTCCGTCTGGTGTGGGTACTTTGCTGATTTGAGCACCTGGTTTCAACTCTTGTAATTGCTTACTGTATTTCGCTACTGCTTTATTCCCTGCATCGTCACCATCAAAAAAGAGTATCACTTCTTCCAGATCCTTTAGTTGGCTCACGGCCTCCGTGTGTTCGGCTGTTAGTCCATTCGTTCCGTAAAGTGCCAGCACTTCATAACCCTTGATTTCCAACTGCAGTAAGGTTGCCGCATCAATGATGCTCTCTGTCAGGATGAGCTTCTTTGTTTCTTTCTTCGGATAGCCTGGGTAAAGTCCTTGTCGATCCTTCAAGTAAAAATGTTTATTGTTCTTATTGTCAATCGTTGACCTAAAGTAAAGTCCGGTTACCTGGTGCTGCTTGTTCTTCAGGGCGAACACAATACAACTCTTTCCAAACGGACTATAAGCTTTTTCTCCGGTTCGGTTGTTTACATGGCCTCTGTCCAGAAGCAGACCGTATTTGATGCAGCTTTCGATTAGTGCCTGGTCTTTTCGCTTCCCATGATGGAACTGGCCACTATTAAATCCTATCTCTACTTTCTTGAAGTCTAAATGCCGCTGCTGCAAGCAGTAGTCTTGTCCTGGTTTGGAGTTGTGCAACCCATTCTTGAAGTAGGTGAACATCTTCGTGAGTACTGCAGTCCTAGATAATTGCACCGCTTCACTTACTTCACCAGTTATTAAACTCTCAGCCTTTTTGATTGCTTCGTGTTTGGTTAGCTGCTCTTTGTTCATGATAAAGTCGATCACATCCATTGCCTTGCCTCCGGTGCTGCAGTTGGTGCTAAAGCAGTAGCAAGTCTGAGTTTTGTAGTACACCTGCAGACTTGGGGTTTTATCATCATGGAAGGGACAGTGCAACCGAAGGTGCTTGTCTGGTTTCAGACCGTAATGATCTAAGACCTGAGCAAGTGGCAACCTTTGCTTAATCTCTGCTATTTCCATCTCGTGGTGATTTCTGCCAGGTGCTCGTCCAGCTTTAAAAACTCATCTTCCAACAGTAGTAAGTCCAGGTAACGATCTCCTAACCCTTCGCAGCTTTCCAGGCATTCTGCACAGCGAACCAATGCATACCGAGCAAAACGTAACGCTCTCACTACTTCTCGAGGATTCGTATCTACTCGCAGATACTCTTCTAACTGGGTCAGGTCGTAGGACATATTTTTCTGGAATAATTTATCTATCAAGCAAACATAACAAAATGGATATATTAATCTATAATTATCAGCATCATTTCATTCAGATTGACTTAAAAGCACGCTTTCCATACTTTTACAGATAAATAATTCCATTTCCAATGAATGTAGGCGAGAAGATTAAGACAGTAAGGGAAGCAAAAGGACTTTCTCAAAAACAAGTGGCTCTATCCATTAATATGGATCCTTCTCAATATTCCAAGATTGAAAAGAGCAAAACAGACCCTTCTGTGTCTACACTGGAAAAAATTGCTGATGCGCTTAGCGTAAGCCTACCCGAACTCTTTCAGTCTGACGAGATATTCAAGGACATTGATTCTGCCGATAAAACCATCATGGAAAAGCTCAGACTTATTGAGCAGCTTGATGAAGATGAGAAGCTCTCTGTATTCAAAATCATTGACAGCTTATTCGCTAAAAAACGTTTGAAAGATTCCCTTTCTAATGTCCTGCAGGACGTGTGAGGAAAAAATTTCAACTTTTTTCTCCATAACCTTATTAGGTGCTTTTGTACCTGATTAGATATGAAAAAGCCCTAACATCACTGCAAGGGCTCCTAATTCTCTTTTTTAGTCGTACCGCTTTATTTCAGTCGTTTAACAATATCGTCAGCATCAACCCACTTAATACTGTCTTGGTTTACCATATCGATGTTGTCGGAAGCGATCAAGCTTAAATCCTGCTTAGTTCCGATATTGTTCTCAATACACTCAATGTAAAAGGTATCGCTTTTAGTGTCCAACACTTCCACTAACAACCTGTAGTCTCCGATTCCGAGCTTAGTGATTTTCTCAACTTCAACAGTATCTCTATTAACTAGAAACTTATCTTCCTTCCCAACTATTACAAAGTTTAGATCATCTTCAATGACTAGCCCTACAATAGGATATTGAACATCAGAACCCCAATAGACCGCCTTGAGACCTAAGGGCAATAGATATTCATCACTGGTCTGCTCTGAGGTTTTGAGATTACAAGCACTCCAAAAAGTCAATAAGGTAAAAAGAAGCACTGTCAATAATTTACTCTGTTTCATGATTAGCGATACGGGAAAATCATTAGTGTTAGTGGGACTGTTACCACTGTTGGTATATATCCATACGGAGTACCTCCAAATCTTTCCAGATTGGGACCAGGACCATCTGGTCTAAAGAAATCAGGGAAAGCCTTTCCTGCAGGCGTATTAGGTCCGTATCTTTCATCAATAAAATCAACGTCCCAAAAACCATCTCCTTCGTACAAAGTATACGTTATTGTTTGATTTTTAAGATCAGTAGTGTAGCTGACAGGTGTTCTTCCAATGTGAAAAACTATATCCGTCATATCTACTCCAAACCTTCCAGAAAGCCCTCTCTTTCCTCTCAAAATATCATTATGAGCATCTCTGAAAGTTTCAGTATTCATTAAAGACCTAGTTGTATTAGGGCCTATCGCTTGGGGTGATCCGTCTCCAAATAAGTATTGAGTAACTGCATCAAAGGTGTTATCTATCCCCCCTGATGCTTGATCTACACCACTTACTTCAAGATTTTCACCCTTTTCCCTAGCCCATACTTGCCAGTTTACAGCAGTAGTTTCCTCTCGATATGTCAGTTTTAAACAACCCAATTTTTCCGGTTCTTACCGGCCAAAATACAGCTTTATTTTTTCAACTGAAAGATAAAAAAGCAGACGTTTTTTGGAAGGGCAAAAGCCATTGCAAAAACGTTTTTTTGATGGACTCCCGTTCTTGGGTTTTGTCCTTTCAAAAAATGATCCTGGGGTTGAAGGGGATGGAAGATCCCCTGGGTTTGTGCGTGGGGTTTTCGCAGGTAAAAGAGCCTTCAGCCAGCGTTGGGATTGAGCGGCGGCCCCATGCGGATGCCACCACCAGCCTGCCAGGGGGGAACGAAGTGGCCTGGCAGTGTGGAGCGCCTGGGATACCTATTTTTCTTTTCAACTGATCATCACAGGCGACTCCTGTCTGGTGGTGGCCGCAGGGCCGCAATAACATGGGCTGTGGGTGGCTGTGGCCAGTGGCTAAGTGGTTGGTTGAGCGTTGGCCTAAATAGCCTCTGGACACAGACACGGGAACAGCCGTGATGGCCAGACGGTAGGCAATGCATGGAAGGTGACAGCCTGACGAAGGAACCCGAAGGGCGGTTTAGCTTCTCTCACTCCTTATTCTTTTCATTTGAAAAAAGTGAGAGGGGCTAAAACGGGCTGGCCGCCTTACATGCTGCCCCGGCTGGACAGCACTCCTTTTTACCTGCTTCAGTATCAAGTTGCACTGCTCTTTGCATGGCCGCCCTAAGCGGCCAACTACAGACCGGGGAAGTTCGAGTATGCGTTGGGGAACTGTGAGTATGCATTTTCCCCAACTAACCATGCGTTTTCCCTCTTTAAGTGTCCTTTGGGGAAGCTTGACTGTGCATTTTCTTTTGTTAAGTATGCGTTGGGAAAGGTCAACTACGCATTTGTACAATTCAAGTGTCCATTTTCCCTCTGGAAGTGTGCATTTTCACCTCAAAGGATGGAACTGATCGAGTGATTTCTTTAAGTCCTGCATGCTCACTCGCTTGTACCTTTCTGTGCTATTGATGTTGTTGTGACCAGCCATGTATTGCACTTCAATAATATTCTTCTGCTCGATCCAAAGGGCGATTACTGAACTCCTGATATGCATGAGATTCTTGTACCTGGGATAACGTTTTCTTAGCTGCTTATTCAGGTCACAGACCAGTTCTTTTATTCCCGGACTCTTGCCTGTGCTGATAATCAGCTTTTCCGTTTCCTTGTTTGCTTTAGTTCGGATTTGTGGAAGTATTTCTTTGATATATTCTTGCAGTGGCAAGATCTGGTGAGCTTCCAGTTTTAATGTTCTTCTCATTGCCCTGCCGGTCTTTTTGATGTACACCGTTCCTTTATGCAAGTCAATATCTGCGGGTTTTATTGCTTCCAGTTCATCTAATCTCATGGCCTGATAGATCGCTAAGCCTAACAGTGTTTTATTCCGCTTCTGAACTATCGTTTCTGTCGGATATTCCACATAAATCATATTCAGTTCTTTCTTGTTCAGCAGGTCACTTGGCAACTGGTAAGTATCACCTTTGATGTAAAGCCTTCTGGCTGGATTCCTGGTTATTTCATTTCTACTCTGCAGATATTCATAGTAGTATTTCACTGCTCGGATGTAGCAGTTCAAAGTATGGGTACTTAACTCTTTGGCTCTTAACTTCTTCACATAACTCAACAGATCCACATACTCACAGCTCTCTACCGTCAGATTTTCACTCTCTAACCACTTCATAAAATGCTCCTGGTAAAACAGGTTATCTCCTAAGCCTTTCGGGTGCTTGATCCGCTTCTGTAAATGCTCTCTAAATTTCATAGGATAAGTGCAGATAAGTTTGTGTGCTTCTGATCCGTTGGTGTCCTAAAAACTGGCTGATGTTCTCGATCCCCATTCCTGATTCTAGCAGATGCGT
>JABSPG010000207.1 GCA_013214445.1 Ekhidna sp.
CCTCACCCCAAACAGCACATTAGAACTATTTAATTCTGCTGAGAAGATATTTGTGGTGTTTTCTCCAAAAGAGTCATCGACAGTCTGTCTGGAAAATATAACAGAACCAACGCTTGCTACCAATGACCATTTATTATTGATAAAATAATGAAACCTCGGTCTAAAGGTTAGGGCTAAGTTCCTTAAATCTGTTTCCCCTCCATCAAACTCAAATTTTCCAAAACCATACGACCCAGCATAGAAGGTTGCAAAATAGATTCTTTCATTAAGTTCAAAGAACCTCTCATACCCAACAATAATTGAGGAATTGTTCACCTTGATGTCTGGATCACTCTTTTGATAGGAATGTCCGAATCCTACAAAGAATACAGAGTTTTCAGAGGCACTAAATCCAACAATGGGCTGAACAAATACCTGATCATTGCCATCAGTGAAACTAGAAGAGAAGCTAAGATCAATAACCTTAACTCCTTCATTGAACTGCGCGTAGGAAATAGAAGAGAGAGATATGAAACAAAGTAATAAGCTGTTTCTCATAGTTGTCATGTTTAAGATTGGACAATTAAAGTAAGCGCAACATTAGTAAAAATATGAGAGATGACTTACTGTTGCTCCTTATGCAAGGATCTGGTAAGCTCAACCAATTCAATAAACTCGGCGCGATAACCAAACTCGTCCACGCCACGTGAACCTCTTGCAAGATTAAGTACATCAAGATAAGAGAGGTCATTTCGATATTCGGACTCCCTTAGCATCATCCCAAAACCAGCCACTGCCATTGACCATTGTAAATTTTGATCTGCCTTACCGACATTATTTTTCACGACATGAGCAATTAACTTACTGGAAGTTCCTTGAGGTTCTTTGTATCTGAACTTCACCGTCATAAGTTCATCCGTACTTGCTTCAAGTACACCCCCAGAACGCTGATACTTGAGCGGATCGATATCCTTTACAAATTCACTCTCCACCCCCACAGGAATGATCTCGTAAAGTGCAGTGACCGTGTGCCCACTTCCTAGTTCACCGGCATCCTTTTTATCGTCATTGAAGTCTTCATTATTCAACTTTCTGTTTTCATACCCGATCAGTCGGTAGGCTTGTACCACCGCCGGATTAAATTCTACCTGGATTTTTACATCTTTTGCGATGGTGAACATGGTGCCGCCGAACTCATTGACTAATACTTTTTTTGCCTCCTTCATTGTATCGATATAGGCATAGTTTCCATTACCCTTATCTGCCAAAATTTCCATTTTTGAATCTTTGTAATTTCCCATCCCGAACCCAAGCACAGTCAAGAACACGCCTTCATCTCTTTTCTCCTCAATGAGTCTTTCCATGGCGGCATTGCTAGATGCTCCGATATTGAAGTCACCATCTGTTGCAAGTACAACTCGATTATTTCCACCTTCCACAAAATGTTGCTTCGCTAGCTTATATGCTAACTTAATACCAGCCCCTCCCGCAGTTGATCCCCCAGCCTGCAATGCATCCAGCGCTTCCATTATTTTCTTTTTGTCAGTACCATCGGTAGGCTCCAGAACTACACCGGCTGCTCCAGCATATACTACAATCGAAACTTTGTCTTGCGGTCGAAGCTCGTTCACCAAGAGCTTAAAGGCAGATTTCAATAAAGGCAATTTATTGGGGGCACTCATCGAACCAGAAACATCTAACAGAAAGACAATATTGGAAGCTGGCAATTCTTTCAAATCGATCTTCTTCCCTTGTAATCCCACTTGAGCGATTAAATGATCTTTGTTCCAAGGTGCTTTAGCCACCGAAGTATTTATTGAGAAAGGATCATCCCCTTTCGGATCATCATATTCGTAGTTGAAGTAATTAATCATTTCTTCTACTCGAACTGCATCTTTTGGGGGCAACTGACCATTGTTGATGAACCTTCTTAAGTTGCTGTATGACGCTGCATCAACGTCTATAGAAAATGTAGAAAGTGCTTCATCTAAGACCTTCTTAAATCCATTTTCATGAATAGTCGCATACTCTTCCGTATTATGATACCTTTCGTTTTCAATGAAAATAGCATCCGATATGCTCATCTGTGCCAATGAATAGTTTAAAGCCCGCTTATCTGGTCGGCGGCCACCTGCAGTAATAACAACCTCTTGTAGCTTCACTCCTCCGATCAGCACAACATCGACGATTTTTTGACCTGCTACCTTAACCTCTTGGGTTTCAAAGCCTACAAAAGAAAAAACCAAAGTAGCATTCTCATCCTTTGTTTGGATTGAATAGAAACCGTTCAAATCTGTCGTTACTCCATCAATTGTCCCCTTTACCATCACATTGACACCAGGAAGTGTTTCTCCTGATTCATCATATACGGTACCATTCACATATTGTGATTTTCCTTGAAAAACCAATAAGGCTAATAGAAGAATTAGTAATTGTCTCATGTCAATATATTTTGATCTGCCATTGAGATGCAGCCACTATTTAGATTCCATAAAGCAAATCCGAAAAATTTCTGAATCAGTTCATTAAACTCACCTGCATCTTGTCTTCCCGAAGAAAGAAGGGATATTTACACAGAGCATAAGTCATTCCTCTTGACATCCAACAAAGACATATCTCCTACTGATGAATCTCTACTGGAGAGATATAGAGGCACTGGAAATTCTGAAATCATCGGTGAATTATATAACAGATATATGCACCTTGTGTATGGACTATGTCTAAAGTATCTCAAAAACAGAGAGGCAAGCGAAGATGCTGTCATGAGTATCTATGAGCAGATCAGCATGAAGTTACTAAACACAGAGGTCAAACACTTCAAAAGTTGGCTATACATGGTGTCCAAAAATCATTGTCTGATGTTGTTGCGTCAAAAGAATCCTGAGGTTGCAACAGAAATCTCTATGGAATTTGGAGAGGATGTGCATCTCTATGAGGAGAAAGTAAGACTTGAAGCCGACCTTTCTGCATTAGAAAAGTGCATAGATAGACTTGGTCAGGATCAAAAAAAATGTGTGATACAGTTCTTTCTGGAGAGGAAGAGCTATCAGGAGATTCATCAGATTTCAGGGTTAGATATGAAGAAGATCAAGAGTCACATTCAGAATGGAAAACGTAATTTGAAGATTTGCTTAGAGGCCAATAATGTCGCATAAAAAAGACCACAATAAAAGAACTGAGCGGTATCTCAAAGGAGAAATGACTTCAAAAGAAGCTCATGACTTTGAAAGAGAAACGTTGGACGATCCATTTGCTATGGAAGCAATAGAGGGTTTGGAATCCGAAGATCCGAATCAGGTAAGTAACGATATTAGACAACTTCAAAAGATAATTCTAAATCAAAAAAAAGCTGGATATCTCTGGATGCAAATTGCAGCTGTAATAGTACTAGTTCTAATAAGTTCAGGATTACTTTATTACCTCACAATTGACATCAAAAACACGCCTTTATCCTCTGAAATACGATCAAAAGAGAAAAGTACTCAAGCGATGGATACTTCTGACTCAAGCGCTATTATTCAGAATCAAGAGTTAATTGCAGAAAAAACTGCGGGAAAAATTGAAGATGAATTACAAGGTGATAGTGAAGAAGACTCTGAAGATTCAGAGATTTCCACCACATCTGTAGCAGCGCAAGCGACCAGCAACTTAGATACGTATGCTGAAATTGAAGAGTTGGAGAAAGCTCTAACCTCTCAAAGTAAGAAATTAGAAACAGAGGTATCAGAAACTCAATCTAGTCAAGTAGCTATTATTGAGGAAGCCGACTTGGATGAGGTCGTTGTGAATTCCACTCCACTTGCAAACAATATTGAAAGTGATGGAGCAGCGATTGTTATAGAAAAGCCTCAAAGAATATCCACCGCTAAGAAAGTGATGAGTACTGCAGGTAGCAGATCACAAGCAACAAGTACTATTGCTGAACAATCTGAAAGCCCAAACCAGAATATCATTCAAGGACGAATCACTGATGAAACCGGAGAATCACTCCCTGGGGTGAACATTGTCATAAAAGGGTCTACGATCGGAGTAACCAGTGACTTGGATGGAAAGTACCAACTACCGAAAAGTAAGGATGCTGTTTTTGTCTATTCTTTTGTTGGCTTTGAGACACAGGAAATCGCGGTAGGTTCTCGTTCCAATATTGATGTTGTAATGACAGGAGGATTGGAACTGCAAGAAGTTGTGGTAACCGCATATGGGAGTGAAGAATACAATAATGCCGTGACTAGAGCAAAACCACTTGGCGGATTTAGAGCCTACAAAAAGTATCTTGAGAATAGTTTGAAATATCCTAAGGAAGCCAAAAGAGAAAAAATTGAAGGTGCAGTAGTTCTTGAACTCTTGATTAATTCACTAGGAAAGGTAGAGTCCATTACTGTGCTCAAAAGTCTAGGTTACGGTTGTGACAAGGAAGCCAAGCGGTTAGTCAAAGAAGGTGCTAGCTGGGAAGCTGCAAAAAGGGATGGAACGAACATTGAAGATACTGTGAAAGTGAAAGTGAAGTTTAACCTGGACTAAGGTCTTACAGCACTGATCATCCGATCTTTTCCTTGCATATCCTGATGAACTTCGATTTTCGAATAACCCAGATCACTTAACAGATCACTCGTCTTTTTAGAGAATTCCTCATGTATTTCGAAGTACAGTTTCCCTTTCTTCCTTAATGACTTGGTACCATATTTTGCAATAGCTCGATAAAAAATCAATGGATCTTCATCTGGTACAAATAGTGCCTTTTTAGGTTCATATTCCAAAACATTTGCACGCATATTCTTTTGATCCTGAAATGGGATATATGGTGGATTACTAACCAAAATATCAAGTTCATCAACTGGTAACGGGTTAGTTAAAATATCACTTTCACTGAATAGAACTTCGGCCCCAAGAAGGTCACTGTTCTCTCTAGCAACTGTTAGCGCTTCTTTTGAAATATCCAACCCAAATACTTCTCCACCAGTCTCCAATGCTAACGTGATGGCAATGCAACCTGACCCTGTACCTACATCGAGAATCCTCGGCCTTTCCAGATCATTTTCCCAAATGATCAATTGACAGAGTTCTTCCGTTTCTGGGCGAGGAATCAAAGCACCTTTCCGGATTTTAAAAATTCTTCCGTAGAAATCGCAACGGCCAGTTACATATTGCAGCGGTTCTGATAAGAGCAATCTTTCAAGGAGTGATGAGAGCAGATCGAGATCTACGGCCTTTTTCTCAGCAACCAGGATGTCTGCTTTGGAAATACCGAATACATCTTCAAGAAGAAAACATGAAATATTATCAGCCTCAGCGCTATCGTAAACTTTTTGGAGTGTTTTGGTTGTTTCTTGCCAAAGAACTTTAACATCTTGCATCACATAGCGAAACTACACATTCGATGAATGATCAGCATTACATGCGGCGAGCCTTAGAACTGGCAAAGAAGGGCTTGGGAAGCACCTCTCCAAATCCGATGGTTGGATGTGTGATTGTTCACAATGATTCAATTATCGGTGAAGGGTATACTAGCCCATACGGTGGCCCTCATGCCGAAGTAAATGCAATCAACTCTGTAAGGGATCAATCAGTGCTAAAAGATTCTACCGTCTATGTGACCTTAGAGCCATGTGCGCATTTTGGAAAGACCCCTCCTTGCTCCGATTTGCTTATCAGAAAACAAGTAAAGAAGGTGGTAATAGCATGTAGAGATCCTTTCGACCAAGTCGACGGAAAGGGAATAGAGAAACTAGATAAAGCTGGCATAGAAGTAAGCTTGGGAATGCTAGAACAGGAAGCTCGCGACATGAACAAGCGGTTCTTTACATCGATTGATAAGAATCGACCTTATGTCATTTTGAAATGGGCTCAGACCATCGACGGATTTGTCGCACGTGAAAACTATGATTCAAAATGGATAAGTAACAGCTACTCCCGACAATTAGTGCATAAGTGGCGCACTGAAGAGGATGCTATTTTAGTCGGAAAAAACACTGCCGTTTACGATGATCCGGCCCTTACTGCAAGAGAATGGAATGGAAAAAATCCAATCAGAGTGTTGCTAGACAGCAATCTTGAAGTAAAAAAAGACACTAAGCTTTTTGATCACTCTGCACCAACAATTATTCTTAACACCTTAGAAGATAAAAAGGTGAACAATATTGAGTGGATCAAAACTGATATCACTAATCCATGGAGCGTATTGAAGCAGTTGCATGAACGAAAAATCAACTCAGTGATCGTCGAAGGAGGCTCACAAGTACTTAACTCATTTGTTAACGAAAATTGTTGGGATGAAGCACGGGTCTTTACTTCAAAAGAAAGTTTTAAAAAGGGTATAGCTGCACCCAAATTAGAAGGACAAATTGTGACTGAGGAGTATATATTTGATGATCTATTAACCACTTACAGAAACGAAAATGGCTGAAGATTTAACCTTGATAAAGAACGGAACCAAAGAAGAAAAGTATCAGGCTTTGATCCCACAAATAGAAGGCTTGCTGTACGGAGAAACGAACCTTGTCGCCAATATGGCCAATGTTGCCGCTGCTTTAAAAGAAGGTCTGGATTTCTTATGGGTAGGATTTTATCTGGTAGATTCCGAGGATGAGTTGGTACTCGGACCATTCCAAGGTCCAGTGGCTTGCACACGCATCAGAAAAGGAAAAGGTGTGTGTGGTTCTAGCTGGGCTCAGGAAAAAACGCTCATCGTGCCAAATGTGGATGAATTCCCAGGGCATATAGCTTGCGCTTCAGCTTCAAAATCCGAAATCGTTCTTCCGGTAATGCGAGCAGGGAAAACCATTGCTGTACTAGATGCAGATAGCGACAAGCTCAATGACTTTGATGAAGTGGACCAAAAGTATCTTGAGCAGATTCTGGATTTAATCCATTAACAATCTTTAACTGCTACCTCTCATCTTGGCAGTACAATCTACCATAAGAACTGTATTTTTGCTTTGGTGTCAGATAAGCTCAAAATAAGGCTAAGTTTTCTCAGCGGAATCATATTCTGGTTGCTC
>JABSPG010000208.1 GCA_013214445.1 Ekhidna sp.
CAAACACCCTTGATTACGACTACTTAGAGAAATTCTTCAAAAGCTATGTTTATGCTTGTCGTCTAATCGGAAATTCAGACAAGGCTCCATTTTGGGTGAAGGGAGACAAATACTACCAAGCAGGTATTGATCTCTACGAGGATTAACAGATAGAGAAAGAATTCTAGAGGATAAGTGTCTGATTGAAAATATCTGGGAGTCCCCTATTTTAAGTGAGATAGTTGGCAAACCAAAGGATTAAGCGAAAACCCTGGACCCCCTGATATTTTCAATAGATTTAACCATTAACCTAAGAGCGTATCATTCATTGTGAGAACAAATGACTGTATTAAGTTAGTTACGTTGTATCTCGCCTTTAGGATATCATAGGGCTAGAATAAAGAGCTTCGAATAATAAAGTACTATTAATGAATTAGTTAGGTGGAAACAGTATTAAACAAAATTACCCTAAATGGGGTAGCAGAATACCCAAAATAGGGTAGTCCTCAGATGGCGGCAATGCCGTTCTGAAATGCAAACTTTACCAGTCCCACGGCATTCTTAGCTTTTGTCTTTTTCATCAGATTTTTCCGGTGGGTTTGGATCGTCTGTTCACTCAAGAATAGCTTTTTGCCGATTTCTTTCATGGTAAATTCTTGACAGATAAGTTGCAAAACCTCGATTTCTCTCGGACTGATCTCTGCTGGTCTAATAATTCCTTTTTCCATACTGTCACTCTGGATCTTCTTGTGCAGTGCTTTGGAAACCAATTGATTGTAGTAGAAATCGTTGTTGATTACGGAAACAATAGCTTTATGCACTTCTGCGGGTTCTGCACTTTTCAATAGATAGCTATGTACGCCGATCTCGATGAGTTCTGAAATGATCTCTAGCGAATCATGCATGGAAATCATGACGATCTTTACTTCAGGATATTTTGAAACAATATTTTTGGCGGTTTCCCAACCGTCCATTATGGGCATTTCCAAGTCGAGAAGCACAAGGTCGAACGCATCTTTTGCAAGCATGTCAAGACCTAGCTTGCCATTTTCAGCTTCCTCGACTTTTGCTACTTCACTAAAAGAGCGAACCACCATCATAGTGCCGCGGCGAAATAGCGTATGGTCGTCAACGACCAATATTTTTAGCTTTTTTGCTTGACTCATCTCACTTCCTGACAAATTAATCAATAGAAGTGAGTAAGCAAATTATTATCTACTTGATGTGCTCCCGTTAGTTAAAACTTTCAGAAGACAATGCGAATGGGCCTGGGATTCAAATGCGTGCAAATCAATTAGAAATTACATCTTCTTTGGTAGGGAGATGAACTACAAACGAGCAGGATGTAATCAAATAAGTAGTGCCAATGCATCACCCACCTTGCTTAAGTCGCAGAGTCAAGCTTAATCAATAGAGGTGAACTTTATAACTTGGTGTCATTCGTTATTCGAGTGCTTGAGATTATTCCGGAGGAAAAGGTTAAGAATAATTGGCAGTTTTAGTAACATATCGACTCGATGAAATTTTATTATTGGTTGTTTTTTGTTTGGCATTCAATGATGTCTCACAGCTCAGGAGACAGAGTTCAGTCTTCGTACTATGCAATGGCAACATGGTTATCTTTTTTTTACATTTCAATTTTGTTTCTTACTCTGTGGCTATTTGAAATAATTATTGATTCAGTTGCTTTTTTTGGACCGTCTGCGGCAATTATAGTTTTTATATTCACTTTTAAGCATGTTAAAGCATATATGATTGACAGTGATGAGTATGATAAAGCATTGAAATATTTCCAAGGGACTAGTAGCATGATTACAAACTTTTGGAAGATTTTAATTTTGATTCTGTATTTCACTTTATGTGTTACATCAATAATTACTGCTGCTATGTATGGAAAGTTGGTGTCCTTGAGCTAACTAGGTAATGCCTCAAACCGACCCCCCTCTAGCTTAAGTCGCAGACTTAAGCTTAATCAATAGAGGTGAAGTTGATAATTTGGTGTCATTCTTTATTCAAGTACTTCAGATTATGCCGGAGGAAGAGTTTTACTAGCGGTCGTATTGATAAGTTGAAAACTTATCTTAACTACTGGGATGCTTCAGTTACAAACTGAAGCTTGCAGAGGCAATACAACATCCTTATTGGGAATCTACGGTGCTGCGGCAAGTTTTGATCATGAGTTAGGCAAAGATTATGGCTTAAGTAAATGGTATGGTAAGGATGATACAAAGTGGTTTAAATGAAACTAATCGCAACTATATACTATAATTACTACTTATTCTACAGGTACATACTCAAGGATGATGAGCCTCACTTACTAACTACTTTGGCTCTTAGTTCTTCATTCTGGTTTGTTTTGCAATTTTTGGTCAGATTAGGTTTCATTAACCTGTATTGTGATTCGCCAAATATTTGAATGGACTTTTTCTGCTCTTTGGTCTTGTTGGTTTAAACTATTGGTACTTTCACACTAGTGATTCTGCAAAAAGGATTGTAAAGGAAAAGCCAGTTCTATTTAATAGTAAGAAACTAACGATTTTCATTGTTTTAGTATTCTTCATAGGAACTTTGTCTTTAATGTTTTGGGGCCCTGTTTATACAAAAGAAATGTTGGAAAATTGTAGATGGTAGTATTTCAAACCTATACTCTAGCCATGGTGGTAATGTCTCCCACTGTCACTTTGTCGGTTAGGCTGGGCCATTCTTTATTCAAGTACTTCAGATTATGCCGGAGGAAGAGGTTTATTAGCGGTCGAATTGATAAGTTGAAAACTTATCTTAATTATGGAGATGCTTCAGTTACAAACTGAAGCTAGCAGTGGTAAGTGAACGAGTAAGCTTCAAAAAAAGAATGATTAAGAATAGGAAGTTATTTTTTACGATGTACGTTAGCCTTGTAGGTGTTGCTTTGTTTTTGGGTTTGCTTTTTTCTTTTTTTGACGAGTCCACCACCATAAGAGAGCAGTTTACCTTAAAATCAATTTTTTACTTATTACTAGGACCACTGCTTGTGGCATGGCTATTTGAGAGATTAATATCATCATTTGACATTGAATAGTGTATTCTATCAACCGTCACTTTGAGGTAATACAGTAAATGAGAGCATCCATATTGAATATTTTAGATGTATTCAGATAATAGATAGTCAGAAAGAAAATCTCAGCACATCCATAAAATGCCCACACATTGCAGATGCCATCTTGAACCCAATCCTAATGTGGTCAGGCCTCAAAAAGCGAAAGAACTGTTAAGACAAGTTGATCCAGAGGATTTAAAAGCTGCTTAGCTCATAGAAACTTTTGGAAAAAGCTTCGTTATAGCATAGAATTAGATTGATTGGAAAGAACCTATCGCTTTATATTTGCAATCAACTTAAAATTGATACAGTTATGGCAATGCTTGGAATTATCATCGGTCTTTTTGTAATGGCTATTTTATGCCCCTACATCATACCAAACAAAGCGGTGAGTAAGCACAAGGCAGATCACGTAGAGTAGGATAGACCTTAGCCTTTCTTCTGGTTTTCTTTTCTTGCGTTTACAAAAGCAAGAGCGTGAACGAATGCTACTAGAAATACGACGATGTTCACGAAAATATTTACTCCGTCCGTTACTGCTGGGTTAGTCAATTCCATTTTCTACTTTTTTGATGATCTAATGATTATGCGAAGATAGGCTCTTTCAAAGCTTTGAGCAATTTTCTAACGTCGATTTCGTCATTATAGACATGTGGTGCTACTCTAATGGCATCTCCACGGTTGCTTACACTTATTCGGTGTTTCTTGAGAGAGTGGTTGAGCTTTTCTCTACTGATTTTTTCAGGCACCCGAATTCCAAATAAGTGATTGGCTCTCCAGTTTGAATCTTCGATTTGGTAACCCATTTCTACAATTTCACTGACACTGGACTTTAGCAGCCTATCAAGATATTCTTGAATGTTCTCAGGGCCCCATTTTAGTAACTGCTTGATAGCAGTATTGAGCATAGGAACAAGTATGAAATTACTGTGCTCTCCTACCTCATATCTGATGGCTTTTGGTCTGTAATCATCTTGATACTTCACTAAGTTGGCAAAGTCTTCACTTTGCATTCTATTGATCCAGTTTTCTTCTATTGGCTGACCTCCATCAAAGGCGCTTCCATAATATGCCATGCCAATAGAGTAAGGTCCCATTAGCCATTTGTATCCTGCAACAATTAATGCATCAGGTCTAATTTGCTGTACATCAAAGGGCAGAGCTCCAACAGATTGCGTGCCATCAACTATGAGAAGACCACCTACTTGATCCAGCTTATTTCTAATTTCTTCAAGCAAGAAACGAGTGCCATCAGACCAGTGGACATGACCGATAGCCACTGCCCGAGTTTCTGAATCGATAGACTCCAGTAAAGAGGCGTTCCAGTCTTCTCCTCTTTGCTTACTATTTGGAGCTTCTACAAATTCTACTCGAAGGCCTTTTTCTTGTAATTTAACCCAAGGGTAAACATTGCTTGGGAATTGTTCTCCAGCTAAAACGATCTTACCATTCGTGAATTTGAGGTTGTTTACAGCATTAGCGATACCGTAAGAAACAGACGGTATAATTACCGTTCTTTCGGGTTCCTCATTGTTTATCAGTTTCGAAAAGTTATTTCGAAGGGCCGTGGTTTCATTAAAAAAATCATCTACAGCGAACTTGGCAGGATTTCGTTTCGATTTAATTCCAGCTATTCCAGCATTTTCCACTTTCTTCATGGATGGCGACATATATGCGCAGTTGAAGTAAGCGTTCTTACGCTGGAGAAAGAATTTCTTTCGTTGGCATTTCATCTTTATTATTACCTAGTGAGAGTAAAACTTTTCGATTCATTAAATAAAGCAAAAGATACCTTAAATAATAATCAACCTCGAAGAGTCAGAGTTGACAAAAAGGAAATCTGCATCGTTCGGAATGATAACAAGATATATGCTTTCCAAAACGCCTGTACCCATATGGGGGAGCAGCTACATAAAGGAAATACCAATTTCCTTGATGAAATCATTTGCCCGTTGCACTCATACCGCTTCAGTATGAAAACAGGGGATGAATCCAACCATAGATGTAAACCTTTGCATATCTATCCGCTTGAGGAAGATGCAACAGGACTCTACCTTATTATTTAGTTTATCCTATTTTGAAAAACTTCACTACCGAAAGTAGCATATCTGCTATACTCTGAGCAAACTCATTTCCAGAACCACGGCCTACAATGTACAAGACGAATAGTACATATATACTTAGAAGAAGGTAGGACTTTCTCTTTCCAAAATAGTCACCACTGGTGAAGATCACCACTGCCACTACGGTAAGTATCCATAGCAAAAATCTAAGTTCGCTACTCAGATCCACTAACTCTGGCGGCATATAGATAGGGCCTTTGATGATTGTGAAGATGAAAAGCGGAAAACCTAGCGCAAAACAAATATCGAAAATGTTGCTGCCTAAAGCATTGGAAATAGCATCGTCGTACTGACCTCTTTTTGCGTCTTTAATGGAGATGATTGTATCTGGAAAACTGGAAGCTGCTGACGCTAAGATCAAAGCAACGAACATCACAGGTATATTTAGCCCGTTGAACTCACCAATGCCTGCTACTGTATAGGTGTCTGCACCAATCCATTCGCAAGCAAGAACTAAAAAGTAACAAACGAGGGCGATCGCAATGGTTGAAAAAATTAACAGAGACCATGCTCTCATATTGCTGATTTTGTTGTTTCCTATGAAAACACGCTCCAGGTCAAACGTGATAAGACCTTTCAGAAAGGGTCCCTGCGGCTCATCTGAGCTTTCAAAGACATCATCTTCTGGATGGCTTTCTTCCAAAAGCTCATCTCGTTCGGATTTTTTCATAGAGGCAAACATGTAAACGATGTAGGCAACATATACCAACATCAGTAGCATTCCATGGTACCAGTGTAGTGATGAACCGCTGATAAGTATTAAGAATATGAGTTCTGCTATGATCAATGCTATGCCGTCTCTGAGGAGCACTTTTCTTGAGACATGCACTTTCTTTGTCATCTTCATTCCTATTACGGCTAAGACCGCAACTGCTGGAATGACCATACCATTAAAAATTGCACTGCCGGCAGTCGTGCCGATTCCTCCAGAAAAACCTTCAGCGTCTGACAATACAAACAAGAAAAAAAGCGAGGTGAATACCTCCGGCATTGAGCTAGCTATTGCGTTTATTGTTGCTCCTCGAACCCCTTCGGAGAGGTTTCTACCTACGTATTCGGAAGCTGTCATAAAGCCATCGCCAGCCCTCCAAATAATTATGCAACAAAACGTTATGAGAAGTAGAGGGATTATTATGCCCATGTAAAAAAATTAATTACGTTCTAAGGTGTATTTTGCGGTGAGTCAATAGCTAGAATGGCCTAAATTAACAAAGTTTTCATTCTGGGAAACAACAACATCAATCTTTATTTATAAGATTAAGTCAACTTGAAAATGGATTTGTCTAATTTCTTAATTCAAAATTGCTGATATGTACATTAATCTCTCTGGGCTAAACATTCTGGTGACAGGAGCAAGTCGTGGAATAGGAAAAGCCTTGGCGACAAAACTTGCTGAGGCAGGTGCGACTATTGCTGTCCACTACAACAAAAATGTACGCGAAGCTGAAAACTTAGCCCATATCCTGGGGAATGAATCGAAGGCATTTCAGGCAGACTTTTCAAAGCCTGGAGATGCTGCCAAGTTATTTGAACGAGTGACGTTGGAAATGGGCAGTATTGAGATAGTGATAAATAACGCGGGTCTTGCAAAACCTGCTGCATTGGAAACTAAGGATGATGAATGGATGAAGTCATGGAACGAAACCATGACAGTAAACCTGAACTCTGCAGCGATCATCTGCAAGAAGGCCGTTCAGCATTTTGTGAGTCGGAAAGCCGCAGGTAGAATTATAAATATTGCTTCTCGGGCAGCATTTAGAGGAGAGGAGGCGGAGTATTTTGCATATGCT
>JABSPG010000209.1 GCA_013214445.1 Ekhidna sp.
ATAGCCATACATTGGCTTAGCAGAATTTTCATCTCGATCAAACGAAGTGCTTTTTAAACCAAATTCGTTGAACATTTCATTCATGTAATCCTCGTACTTCTTCGAGCTGACATTTTCGATAATTGCTGCGAGTAGGATGTATCCAGAATTACTGTAACTAAATTCTTCGGCAGGAGAAAAAAGGAGCTTCCCCTCTCTAAACCTCCCGATGAGATCAGAAACTGCTATGGCATATTCCTCAGGAAAAAAGATATCTAGTCCCTGTTCCGTTTGATATAGACTGGGAATGCCTGAAGTATGTGTCAGTAACTGATGCACTGTCACCTTCTTCCATTTGTCTGATGCATGGGTTCCCAAAAGTGGATAAATCTCATCGCGAAGACCTAGTTTTTCGTCCTGAACCAATCTCAGAATAGCTGCTGCTGTAAACTGTTTCGTGATGGAGCCTATATCAAACCGAGTATTTACGCCTTCCTGAAGTGTGCCACATTCCATTCCGAAGCATTCTTCTATTAGAACCGAATCATCAGATACAACCTGAACCACACCATTGAAGTGTCCATACCATGCTTCTCTTTCATAGAGTTTTCTTAGCTGACCCTGACAGACTACCCCGTACATCAGCGCCAAAATTGTTAGTGTTCTTTTCATTTATTTTGAGTTTTGATGGAACAATATTCCATGGTATGATGCCGGAAAACTGCCTTTCGATTAAGTGTTGTGACGAACAACCGCTTTTTGTATATGATCAACTGGTTAAATAAATCATGCAGCTTCTAAGACCAATTGAAATATTATCACCCTCAGAGAAAAAGATCCATTCAGCCATATGGATTGCGGGTACAGTCCTTATCAATATTCCCAATTGGGAGGTAACTATGGGACCATTTCACAGCGAGGATTTTTCGCTAATTATCCCGAGTATTTATGGCGTGCTTCTCAATGCCTCCTTGTTTTATCGCTGCGCCACAGCGTTTCAAAAAGCCACCAAAACATCTCTTTCAAGTCTACTGAAGTTGACCGGGCTCCTATTCCTTAAGCTTAGTTTGCTAGAAGCATCGCTCGATTGCCTATACTTTTCAATCCATTATGGATCTACTGACCTGGCAATTATCATTGAAATAGTATGGGGCCAGCTACTGCTAAACTTTATATTCTTTTATCTACCTTCGGTTGTCTTCGGGATCATAAAAGGCTGGCAAAAAGGTGAGAACCGATCAGAAGAACCGATCTCGATTACAATCAAAGATGGCACTGAAACTGTACACTTACCAATAGAAAAAATTACGCACATCGAAAGTGACAAGAATTATGTCGTTTATCACGCTGAGAAAAAACATACAATTAGACAGAGCCTATCTCAAACACAGGAAAACTTACCTGCTTTTTTTCTACGAGTGCATAAATCCTTCATTGTAAATATTCGCCTGATTGAAAAGCAAACTGCAAATGAATTAGTAGTTGGAGGATCCATCATACCGATCGGAAGGAAGTACAAGAATGAGCTAAAGGCATTTTTGGAGAAGTAATGGGTAGCTGATACCTATTGGCTACTTTTGCGCTTCAAATTGATCACTATGACACTGGAGCAGGAAATAGGAAGAAGAAGAACCTTTGGAATCATTGCCCACCCAGATGCGGGGAAAACCACATTAACAGAGAAACTTCTTCTTTTTGGAGGAGCCATTCAAACTGCAGGCGCTGTGAAATCCAATAAGATCGATATGGGTACCCGTTCCGACTGGATGGACATTGAAAAGCAAAGAGGTATTTCAGTGGCAACTTCGGTTATGGGGTTTGAATACAAAGAGCTGAAGATCAATATTCTGGATACTCCTGGTCATAAAGACTTTGCAGAGGATACCTACCGTACACTTACCGCTGTAGATAGCGTAATCATGGTGATTGATTGCGTGAAAGGAGTAGAGGAACAAACGGAAAAGCTGATGGAAGTGTGTCGTATGCGAAACACGCCAGTAATCTGCTTCATCAATAAGCTTGACCGTGAGGGTCAGGATGCTTTCTCACTCTTGGATGAAATAGAAGAAAAACTGAACATCAAAGTTCGACCTATGAGTTGGCCTATTGGTATGGGCAAGACCTTACGAGGAGTTTATAACATTTATGAAAACAACATTAACCTATACGAGCCAAACAAGCAGAAAAGGGTAGATGATGTTGTTGAGATTAAAGGAGTAGAGGATCCAGAGTTGGACAAACATTTGCCCGAGTCTTTGGTCCAAGAGCTTCGCGACGAGATTGAATTGGTCAATGGCGTCTACGATGAATTTGATGCAGAGACCTACCTAAGTGGTGAAGTTGCTCCTGTGTTCTTTGGTAGTGCGGTAAATAACTTCGGAGTTAGAGAGCTTTTAGATTGCTTCACTCAAATAGCTCCACCACCGAAACCTAGAGAAACAGAGGCAAGAGAGATTACACCTGAGGAGAAAAAATTCTCCGGCTTCATTTTCAAAATCCATGCAAACATGGACCCCAAACACCGAAATAGAATTGCGTTTGTGAGGGTATGCTCTGGAAAATTTGCGCGAGGGAGCAACTATTACCATGTAAGGGACGATAAGAAAATCCGTTTTTCAAATGCCACTGCCTTTATGGCACAACAGAAAGAAACGGTCGAAGAAGCCTTTCCGGGAGACATAGTTGGACTGTATGATACTGGAAACCTAAAGATTGGCGATACGCTAAGTGAAGGGGAAAAGGGGCTTTATAAGGGGATCCCTTCATTTTCTCCAGAGATGTTTCGTGAGGTTATCAATATGGATGCCATGAAATCCAAGCAACTGGAGAAGGGGTTAAATCAATTGATGGACGAGGGACTAGCTCAACTCTTCACTTTTGAGCTCGGCTCAAGAAAGGTGGTGGGTACAGTGGGAGCATTACAATTTGAGGTCCTTCAGCATCGCTTGCTCAATGAATATGGAGCAAATGCTAAGTTTGAAGCGGTGAATATCTTCAAAGCATGTTGGATCAGCGCAGAAGACAAAACAAAGCTGGATGCTTTTGTGAAGGATAAACAACGACACATAGCCAAAGACAAAGAAGGAAAGCTGGTTTTCATGGCTGAATCAAAAGCATGGTTACAGATGGTTCAGGATAATTTTCCAGATATAGAATTTCATTTTATCAGCGAATTTTAAAAAGCCGATGAATCATCCTAAAATAAAGCATGAAGATAACCATCTACTAATCGTTGAAAAACCGAGCGGCTGGTTGGTGCAAGGAGACGAGACGGGAGATGGTACGTTAACCGGATGGGCTACTGAATATATTAGAAAGAAATACAATAAACCTGGCAATGTCTTTTGTCAGCCTTGCCACAGATTGGATAGGCCCGTTGGGGGATTGGTGATTTTTGCTCGCACTTCAAAAGGATTGGAAAGGATGAACAAGATCTTTAGGGAACGCACGATTTCCAAAACGTATCTCGCTATTGTGGAAGGCGTACCTGAACGTCCTGAAAATACACTCAAACATTGGCTGGATAAAGACTTTCAAAAGAACAAAGCACACGCACATAACAAGCCAAAGGGTAATGCAAAGGAGGCCATTCTATCCTATCGGATGATAGCTACACATAGCAGATGCTCACTATTAGAAATCAAACCAGTCACAGGACGTCCTCATCAAATTCGAATTCAAATGCGGGAAAACAAAACCTCTATACGAGGTGATTTAAAGTATGGGTTTTCGAAGGCCAAGCAAGACAAGAGTATTGATCTATACGCTTACAAGCTTGAGTTTGAGCACCCGGTGAAAAAAGAGCCAATCAAAATTATTTCAAAACCAAATTGGCCTGACTTTCAGGCATTCATAGATGAGTTGGATTAATAAGCTAAAGGAAAAATGGGAACTGGAAAGCAATTGGCAATTTGTGATTATCATGCTGGTTTTTGCTTTCACAGGAAGCACGATTGTGTTCGTTAAGAAACCGATCATCAACCTCCTCTTTGAAGATGGCGTTCGTCCGCTCTGGTTCCAAATATCCTATTGGATCATGATCTTACCTATTTACAATATTGTACTGCTCTTTTATGGATTCGTCTTTGGTCAGTTCGACTTTTTTTGGAAGTATGAACAAAAGATGCTCCGACGCTTCGGTTACAGACCTAAGAGTAGTGAGGAGACAGAACAGAAATAAGAACTGGGCTTAGCATGCTGATCATCGTTGATGCTAACAAAAAGTGAAGCAATATTGAAACTCAATGAACTAGGGGAAAAACGATCCCCTTTTTCGTTCTATTCAGACTTTTTGGGAGAAAAATGGTGTATTGAAGAAAGTTCATTACCAACAGCAAAAAGAACATTCCAACTTAAGATTGGAGAGAAATCAACGGTTGGAATTCGAGATTCAATTTTTGAAAAATATCCCATTGATTTTAACTCCTTTAAATCTGCCTTTGAGCAAGTCGTCCAACAAATCAATATTGGGAACTCTTTCCTTACCAATCTTACGTTTGAGACCCCAATAAGAACCAATCTTACACTCAACGAGATATTCGATCGATCTTCCGCAAAGTATAAACTATTTGTGCCAGACCAATTTGTGGTTTTTTCCCCTGAAACTTTCGTTCGGGTTGCTAATGATTACATTTTTTCTTACCCAATGAAGGGGACCATAGATGCCAATGTTCCAAACGCTGAGAGACAAATTCTGAGTAACCGAAAAGAAAAAGCAGAGCACATCACCATTGTAGATCTCATTCGCAATGATCTAAGCCAAGTGGCGCAAAATGTAGAGGTGTCAAAGTTTCGTTTTGTAGATAAACTCGAGACCAATGAAAAAAACCTGCTACAAGTAAGCTCTGAAATTAGGGGAAAACTCTCGTCAAACTGGAGAAAAGAAATTGGAAGCATTCTTTCGAAACTCCTCCCTGCAGGATCTATATCAGGAGCACCCAAAGCTAAGACAGTACAAATCATTCAAGAGGCTGAAACCTATAACCGAGCGTTTTATACGGGTATCTGCGGAGATTTTGACGGGGAGACATTAGATACAGGTGTAATGATCCGATTTATTAAAAATGAAGAGGGAAGACTAACCTTTTGTAGCGGAGGAGGCATCACATCATTTAGTCAGATAGAGACCGAATACCAGGAGATGGTGGATAAGGTGTATTTACCCTTGTGAACTGTCCTGTGAGGTCCATTGAGTGCTAAATGTGACATTCCACTGAAATTCTCCACTCCAAGAAATAAAAAATCTCAGCTTAGAAATTGATTTTCTAAACTGAGATCATTTTCATCTAGAAAGTATCATTGCCCCTCAACCCAAGAACCTCCTGCAGCAACAACCCGATCAGCGATGCTTTTGGCAATCGCTTTTTGTGCTTCCAATTCATTCGTCATCTCAGACCATTGATCTTTGATTATTTTCATTGATTGCTTATGCGTTTCCGTTGGTCCGTAAGTAGAAGTAGATATACCCCTCCAGAGTGCAAACACTCGATCTCCAAGTGTAGGAGTATTTCGTTCACCTATCTGATTTTTTGCAGGATTACCATTCAATCTCAGATCAATTTGATCTAAATCGGCTTTCAGTTTCGTGACCTCAGCAAGTACATCACTTCCCATATTAGCATGTGCTACAGCATAAAATAACTTATCTGTCATCTTTCGAGTATTTGCTAAAGTGATGCTCAGCTTGTCTACATCCCTGCTTACATCCTCATAAGATCTCCAAAATGCAACAACATCATCAATAGCGTTTCCTTTTAATGTTCCTGTGCTTAACGGAACTACTTCTACTGGAACTGGATCAGAAATCTGAGAGAATTTTCCATTTTCATATTTATTGAGCGAAACCATGTATGTGCCTGGAGCACACAAAAGACCATCCATATTTCCAACTTCTCCGTCAAGTTTCATAGCCCTAGTAGCACCAACTTTCAGATTCCAAGTCACTCGATTAAAGCCCTTCTTGTTTGGTGCCATCTCTCGATTGACCACTTTGCCCAACTGATCTTTTACTTCTATGTATACAAAAGGAGCTCGTTCATTGGTTTCGCTGGCAAGTGCCTCCCACCCTGGGAAAGCGATGTTTCCAGAAACTCCTTTTTCACCTTCCTGTCGCATTTCTTCTTCACTTTTATACGAATCCTTCAAGTAATAAGTAAAGACTGCACCAAAATCAGGATTAGGCGCCACATAGAGCTGAGAGCCTTGTGATCCTCTAGTATCGTCAAAATCTAAAATAGAACGTTGGATGTACCAGTAGGCTTTCCTTGGAGCAAATAGCATGGCTTCCTTCGCCAACTGGTCCTGAGTGACCTCTCTAAGGGCAGTGTAATCATCCAACACATAAAATCCTCTACCGAAAGAAGCTCCCACTAGGTCATTTTCCCTACGCTGGATCGCAAGATCCCGGAACGATATTGTTGGCACACCACCTTGCAGCTCTGTCCAGCTTCCGCCCCCATCAACAGAGAAATAGATCCCAAACTCAGTTCCAGCAAAAAGTAGGTTCTTATTGACATGATCTTGTACAATTCTCCATACCAAATTTTTACTCCCTAAGCCATTTTCAATTCGCTTCCAGGTAACACCTTTATCTGTACTCTTGAGTAAGTATGGAAGATAATCTCCTTCCTTATGATTATCCAAAGCAACGTACAACGTGTTTTCATCAAACAAATCTGCTTTCACATCATTGATGTAAGATTTGCCTGGTACACCTAATGAGCTTACCTCAATTTTTTTCCAATTCTGCCCCTCATCTTCAGTCACTTGCAGAAGGCCATCATCAGTACCAATAAATATCACTTGTTCATTTTTCGGGGAGACCGTAATGGAGGTAATGGTATTGAAATTGGACATGGCACCCACATCCCATGGAGAATCCCAACTCTGAGTTCTTCCCATGATTGGCAAGGAAAGGCGCTCTTGATTTCTAGTCAAGTCAGCTGAGAAAGCCGTCCAACTGTCGCCGCGGTTAGTAGACTTCCAC
>JABSPG010000021.1 GCA_013214445.1 Ekhidna sp.
CGCTTCAGAATATTGAATGTAATTGATGACTTTAATCGTGAGGTATTAGCTATGGAAACCGATACTACGCTACCTTCATTAAGGGTCATCAGAGTCCTTGACCGGATAAAAGATTTTCGTGGAACACCAGAGATGATCCGAATAGATAATGGTCCAGAGTTTATTTCCAACAAACTGGATCAGTGGAGTAAACAGAATAATGTTGAACTAGCCTTCATTCAGCCTGGTAAACCCACACAAAATGCCTATATCGAGCGGCTAAATGGCTCTCTCAGGACAGAGCTACTTAATGCCTATGTCTTCAAAAACTTAAAGGAAGTCAGGCAGCAAGCGCAGCAATGGCAACACGATTATAATCAAAATAGACCTCATGAAGCACTGAACAACAAAACACCCAGACAGGTACTTGAAGAATTTTACTAGGTTTGGAACTCTGATTTTGAGTGGATCAAATTCAGGGGAAGCTTACAAGTTCTTTAACTTCTCACTAAGTTCATTATCTACTATTTCATTGCTGTCTGAATCATATGTTTGGAAATACTCAAGATTCCTAAACTTTTGATACTTTTCCTGATGAGCATCGCCGCGTTTCACTTTGACTTCCATAAACCAATTAAGAGATTGGATGGGGTAGTGATTGAGGTGTAGATATGAGCGTTTTAAGATTTTTTCCGAGATGGGCATATACTCAGTTTTATTTTTAATTTTTTTCTTATCAGCAGCAATCATTCTTGAATCTCCAACATCAGAAAAGTGTATGTGAATTGCTTTGACATATCTAGATCTTAAAATTGCTTTGCAAAAGATATAAAAACCATCTCGCATCGTTTCCTTCTTCACCTTATTATACAAGCATCGAAGCGTAAATGAATGAGGTACGCTTTTTGGTTGTACAGTATATCCTGATGAACCAAACATTTTCCATGGTATTTGTACTAATCCAGTTTTTGACGATAATGATCTAAGGAATTGATCAATAGTTTTATAATTTCTTCTCGAATAGATGAATTCGTCGAGATCACAAATGAGGAACCATTCGCTTTCATGCTTATACTTATCAAAACAATTAGTATATAATTCTACTTGAGCCCATCGCTTATCGTCATGGATTAAGGTGACAAATCCTGTTTTAATAAACGAATCTAATTGAGTTTCAAACTCATCAGTACTCCCATTATTGATTAAATAGAAGTGATCTACACCTTCTTTAATATAATGCTGAATCCATTCATGAAGAATATGCGATTCGTTTTTGAATATTGCTATTATGGATAAATAATTCATCAGACTGTGATAGTAAACTTAACAGGGGTTAATACTTTTACTTAATATTTACTCCTGATAGGGTAGCTCGAAATTGTTTGTATATGAAAAATTTATTGTAGTCTTGAACATACTATTACCTAGTAAAATAGTGACTTAAGAAATTCACCACAACTATTACTTCTAGTACAAATGTCTTTTTCTATTTTCAAACGGCTGAATTCCCAGCCCAAGGTTTGGGAATCCGCCTTGTTTCGGATTGGATATAATTGGATTATTGGTAAGGGCTCAAGTAAGTAATTTTTAGTGGAAAGCGCTGCAGCAAATTTCCTATTTTCAGATTTTATTTCACATCATTCGGTGTGAGTATTAGCAAACGGATTTAGTCTGTACTTTTTAACTTAATTAATTCGACTGGAAAGCGAGTGACCAAGATCAATGGCATCACCTATGAAAAATATTCTGTTTTGACTGATATATAGAATTGGAATCGAATGGAAAAATGAGTTTGATAACGCCTGATAATACTATTTTTCGGTCTCCTCTCAGGTTTCCGTTTTTTAGGCGAAAGTAATTTTTTGGAAAAATAAGTGGCTATCCTTGCAATCTAATTGACTTCTTTATGAAGTGTCTTTCTAGAAGAAAATCATGTTTAAAGTTTTAAGTTTTTTCTTCAAAGCCTCATGGAAAACAATCGTACTTGCAGCCGTCGCTAGTTCTGCAAGTGCCTTGCTCAATCTATCTATCTACCGATTATTAACAAAGTTAATTACTGAGCCAAATAATAGATTGGAATTGCAGCTACTTCTCGTAGCGGGGTTAGCTCTTTGCTCCGCACTTATAAGTATCTATATTGGGAAGCAGGTTACACTATATTTTGAAACTAAAGTAAATAAATATAGAACCCTGTTAGCACAAAGGGTATTGGGGGCAAATTATCAGGAAACTGAGAAGAAATTAGAGAGATTGGTTCCTGTATTGATGTGGGAAGTCTTCACTATTGGCCTTTTTGGCAAGTCAATTTCGGCGGTGATGGTGGCAATCGTTCAAATTGTTGCCATTATGGGATTTTTATTCACCATTTCTTGGCAACTCTCTTCTATTATAGTATTGCTATTTTCGGTTCTTAATGTCATTAATATCATTTTTTTGGATAAAATTAAAAATATAGAGGATGATTTTTCGAAAACTAGATTTATGCTCCATGTGGGAGTAGATAGGTTAGAGAAAGGGTTAAAAGACTTGACTGTAAATAGAGCACATTCCAAAAAGTACATATATAACTCGATTGAAGCAGTTGGTCAAAAACTAGCCGAAAAGAGTTTGGATCTATTTACCTTAAGAACAAAAATTGATTCATTTTCTCAATTAATTTTAATGGTGGGAATTGCATGCACACTTTCACTTTGCATTCATTTTTTCAAAATGGAGCAGAAAGTCTTGGTTGAATACTTGGCACTGATCCTTTTCCTAATACCTTCTGCAAACACTCTTTCGGGCTTTCTGAAAAACTTAAAAAAAGCCCAAAATTCACTGGAGCAAGTTGAAGAATTAGATGTCGACTTGAGAGAAAATCAAATTGATTTAAGAAGTGAATTGAATCTTACCAAAACCAATAATTCTCCACTTATTAAGCTTGAAGAGGTGACATTTTCCTACTCAAATAGCGAAGGCTTTAAAATTGGCCCGGTAACTATGGATGTTTATCAGAATGAAATTTTGATTATTAACGGAGGTAATGGAAGTGGAAAATCTACAATATTTAAATTGATCACAGGGCTTTATTGGCCTTCTAGTGGTAATATTTATTTTCAAAGCAATAAGATTACTCCTGAAAACATTCAGTCTTACAGAGATTATTTTGCCTGCTATTTTACTGATACACCGGTATTCGATGATCTCACTTATCTAGATCAAGAAAACATATCAAAATTTGCTAATGAACTCATTAGCTCTTTAGAACTGGAAGGGAAAATTAACTTGAGTGAGGTAGGTTACGTAACAATGCCTGGTTTATCCCATGGGCAAAGAGGACGACTAAATTTATTACGTCTTCTACTGCAAGACAATGAAATATATTTTTTGGACGAATGGGCGGCTAATCAGGATGTGCACTTTAAAAAATATTTTTATAGAGAAATCATACCAGCTCTAAAAAAACAGGGAAAAACCATAGTATTAATATCACATGATGATAAGTATTACGATGTTGCTGACCGAATCATTACTTTGAAAAACGGTCAGGTTATTTAATTCACTTCTTTATTTGATAAGAAATGAATGAACTAGTTTCTATTTGTGTGCCTGCCTATAATGGTGAGGTGTACCTTGAAGAGTGTCTAGATTCGATAATCTACCAGACTTATAAGAGTCTAGAAATTCTGGTGATCGATGATCTATCAACTGACGGGACGGTTGACTTAATCAAATCCTACCAACAAAAAGACGATAGAATAAAATTGAAAGTTAATAAGGCTAACCTTGGCCTTGTTGGAAATTGGAATGCGTGTATAGCTGAAGCTGCTGGAAGTTGGATCAAACTACACTTTCAGGATGACTTAATGCTACCACATACGATCGAGAAAATGATGGGGCTTGCGTATGAGCATCAAGTTGATGTTGTATTATCCGATAGATTTTATTTATTTGAAAAAGGAGTAGATACCAGTTTTTATAATAGTCTTTTTAGGCTTTCTGATCATTTCTCCGAAGATTTTGTATTTGGCAAAGATGACTTTATTAATCTCATCCTAGAGCAAGAGATTAAAACAAATTTTATAGGTGAACCAATATTAGGACTATTCCATAAAAGAGTTTTCGACTCTGTTGGTTATTATGACAGACTATTTAAGCAAATCTGTGATTTCGAGTTTTGGCTAAGGGTGGGACTGAGCCAGAGCGTATGTTATACCCCGGAAAGACTTCATACATTTAGGGTGCATGCTGAATCAGAGGGGGCAAAAAATGCGAGAAAATTGGGGATAAATCCATCACATATTGATCGATTGCATTTATCGTTTAAGATGAATAGAGATCAGCACTACAAGGAGCTAATAGAGCAGGTAGGTAGTGCATTCGCCCAAAATATGACTAAATATTATTTCAAAAAATACGCAGATTTATATGGTACCCAAATGCTTTTGAAGAGCATAGATTCACAGTACATAAAAGATGCATTGGGATACACCTCTGTGCTTCATCGGTTTTTTCACACTCTAAGGCGACAGATCAATTACTAGCATTCAAGATGTCATTTAGAAATGTTGTAACAATTATTGTGTCTTATAATGGGATCAAATGGATTGATAACTGCTTGTCTAGCCTGATAAATTCCAATGTTAAAACAGATGTTATTGCTGTTGATAATGGTTCTACCGATGGGACATTAGCATACCTAAAACAATGTAAATGGCTTACCTATCTTCATGCGTCTGAAGAAAATTTAGGATTTGGAAAGGCTAATAATATTGGATTAGAAATCGCTCATAGAAAGAAATACAAGTACATTTTTCTACTGAATCAGGACGCATGGGTAGAGTCCAATACATTGGAAGAGTTGATTGTTTCTATCCAGCAGAATCCTGAGTATGGGATTGTTTCACCAATGCACTTAAATGGTAAGGGCACTGGGTTAGATTTTTACTTTGAATCTTACCTTCAAAGAACACCAGGTTTCTTAGAGGATGAGGGTAGATCGAACGTGAAAAAACTCTATCAAACTCCCTTTGTAAATGCAGCTAGCTGGCTTCTTACTTGGAATACCTTAAATGTTGTTGGCTTGTTTCATCCTCTTTTTGATCATTATGGTGAAGATGACAACTACATTGACAGGGTCCATTATCAAAACTTGAAAGTGGGAATTGTTACAAGCGTGAATATCTATCACGATAGGGTGACACCAGGGGAGAACCCACTAAAAGACAATCTCAAAAAGCTATTTAAAAGAACCTTACTTCAAAAACTTCTTAAGCCAGGCAATAGCTATTCATTTGCAGCATCCTACCAGATTTCAAATAAAATTGCACGGAGGCTAGTAAAGAATCAGTCGTTTGCCCGAAGATGGATTTTTCAAACAAGTTGTTTGATAGAATTTTTTGAAGTTTACAAAGCAATTAATGAATTTGATAAGCTTCGGAAGCACGAACTAAGGACACATTACAGTTAAAAAAAGTATCGTTCCTCAAAGACAAGCCCAATTTCGTTATCATCACTGTAGTCCCAGAAGTAGTCAATTCTCTCATCACCATTGAAAATACTATACTTGATTTCCCAGTGTGTATCATTTTGCTCCTCATATGGAGGCACTCCGTTATACACCCTAATAATAACTTCGTCTTGTGCATCTGTTAAATATATGCCTAAGGGAATTTTGTAAGTATCTCCAAGAGAAGGGTTATTGTGAATAATACCGCTTTCATAAACTATAGAGTCATTTACTAGAATTTCTACGCTATTGTCAATTCGATAAAAAATGATAACGTGATCATCCTCTGATTTTAGATTTCCATTTATCCAAGACATGATAAATGCAAAGAAGAGACTTGTTACTCCCATATTAGATTCTAGTACTTTGATTTAAAGTCAAATAAACATTAAATGATCCCTAAAGTTCAACGCTCTTTTTTTGTTTTTTTGTCTACTTGGAAGTGCACTAAACTATTTGAAATAGTATCCTAATCGCTAGAAAGCTGTGAAAGAGATAATTGTCATCGGCCTTGGTACCAGAGATAGACCCCAAATGCTAAGAAGAGCATTAGAATCTCTTGGGGAATTACATGTGCCAGATCAAGTAGAAGTTGAACTAATTGTATGCGAAAACGGCAATGAAAATGCAATCTACGAAGCGGTTGAAGATGCAAGAACAAGACTTAGTTTTGAACTCCATTTTTTACGAGAGCAGACGTTAGGTATTGCATTTATGCGAAATCGGATTTTGAAAGAAGCTATCAGAAGAGATGCAACTTTCTTAGCTTTTTTCGACGATGATGAAGTAGTAAATAGAGATTGGCTCTTGAACCTCTTCAAAACTCAGCTTATCTACGAAGCAGACGTAGTTCAGGGTCACTTGGAGCAGCACTTTGAAACTGAAGTATCAGATCTTGTTAGGAAGAACTTTCCGGGAAGCTTCTCCAAAAAGACTGGAGATCAGTTGGATGTTGCTTACACAGGGAATGTTTTATTCAGTCTACGTTTGGTCAAAGAAGCAGATCTCTTATTTGATAGTAGATTAAGTATGACTGGTGGATCAGACAGTCTATTTTTCATGGAGTTGTATGATTTAGGAGCTAAGATTGTTTTCTGCAAAGAAGCTGTAGCAACCGAAACTATACCTGCCTCTAGGGCTTCTATCGAATGGCTTCTATCTAGGAGCTATCGAAATGGTTATGTCAAATATTTGATAGACCTTGAGCTAAATGGTAAAGAAGCTGCATGGAAAAATGGGCTTAGATATCTTTGGAGATCCATAAAGACCGTCATGATAGTAAAGGGAATGAATGTTGAAAAAACTAGCTTAGGAGGGTTCTCGAGATGGAAAAGATATCAACTAGCCTTAGGCACATTTGATGCAATGAGAAAGAAACCTTTTTCGGAATATCAATCTACTCATGGAGCTTAATAGCAAGCCACTTTGTTTTGTTACAGTCTGCACATATAATCGTCCGAAAGGTCTAGAGAAGGCGCTCTTTTGTATTAATAAATTGATTATTCCAGATGGATTACATGTAGAAGTTTTAGTTGTGGACAATAATCCTAGCAAGGAATCCCAGAAAGTTTTCTTTAATGCGACAGAGTCGCTGGATACATTATCCCACTATGTGACTGAGCCGAATAGAGGGATCGTCAATGCCAGGAATACAGCCTTGCGCCATGCTCAGAATGAGAATGCTAAGTATCTAGCATTTTTCGATGATGATGATTATCCCCACAAAAATTGGCTACTAGAGCATTGGTATTGTATGGAAAAATACCATGCGACTGTAACTGTCGGGGCTATGAACTATATCTGGCAGGCAGATAGCAGTCTTTCAGAAGAAATCAAAAGAATATATGATGGTGCCTTTAATTCATTAGCAACTGGAACTGTAATGGAACGCTGCTATTCAGGTAATACGATGATTCATCTTGATTTTGTGTCCAAGAATAAGTTGAAATTTCATAAAAAATTCAACTTATCAGGAGGCGAAGATTCTCATTTTTTTGAGCATATGGCTTCTTTGGGAGCAAAAATTGTTTGGTGTAATGAGGCTGTGGTAAATTCTGTCGTAGATGAAAACAGAACCAATGAAAATTATATTTTCACCAGAAGATTTAATGTAGGATATAATTCCTTTCGTAAGGACGTTTTGTTAAAAGGTTATGTCATGGCAATAGCGATTTCTTCAAAAAAGTGTTTTGATATTGCTTTAAACACTCTAACCCGCAGCAACAAATATAAACAAAAAGTATGGCTCAAAAGACAATGGGCTGAAGCAAGAGGTAGAATATGCGCAATGATCGGTATTAGGTTTGAAAAGTACAGCGAAACAGATGGACACTAAAGGAGATGAAGTCTAATGTAGATATCGCAGTTTGCGTGTGTACTTATAGGAGACCAAAGATGCTGGAGCAATTGTTGCTTTCGATTAGCTCATTGACAATACCTCAAAATGCAAATGTCACATTGATAGTAATTGACAATGATGTCATAAGGAGTGCAGAACCCGTTTTTGAAATGTTCAGTTTTAAATTTCCAGCACACTATCACGTTGAAAGTTCAAGTGGGTTGGACCTAGTACGAAATAGGGCACTAGAAGAAGCAATTGAATTAGGGTCTAATTATTTGGCATTTATGGATGATGATGAAACGGTTCATTCAGAGTGGTTGCTAGAGCTCTACAATGCTGCAGTGAGATTTGAGGCAGATATAGTAGCGGGTAATGTCAGTTACCTGCTGCCAAAAAATGTACCTAAATGGATGCATCGGCCAGGTTTTTTTAATAAGTCGCCCCTCAAGACTGGTGAGCGGAAAGACGTCATTGGTGCAGGAAATGTATGCTTTAAACTTGACCATGTGGTAAAATTCAATATTCGGTTTCGTTCAGATTTTAGACATTCCGGTGGAGAGGATACATTCTTCTTTCAGGAGCTAATTAGAAAAGGATGTAAAGCCATTCATTGCCATGAAGCGATAAGTTATGAATCCGTTCCAGAGTCGAAAGCTAATGTTGATTGGTTAGCGAAGAGAAGTTTTATGTATGGATTTGTCAAAGCAAGACGATACCAAATCGTATTAAATTCCGTCCATTCGAAGGTCTATTTAACTTATAAGTACTTGGACTTGTACCTTAGATTTCAACTTGAGAAGCTGTTCAGCACAGTGACTTCACGTGAAGCTGAAGTAAGAGTAATTCAAAAGAGGAGTAGAATTAATGGGTTTATGCATGCCCTAAAAGGCAAAGAATTAAGATCTTATGATGAAATTCACGGTAATTGATTCTTGCAAATGAGACTTTTTAGAAGGAAGAGATATCCTAAGTCAATTGAAACTGAAGGTGGGGGTAGAATGCTCAGCTTTTGTATTACCCATCAAAATCGGTTTGAATTCTTAAAGAAAACGTTGAAGGAAAACCTTAGTAATAATGCTGAATTCACAAATCTAGTTGACTTTATACTTGTCGATTTTTCATTTGATAATAAGATAAGAAAATGGATTTGTGGTGCTTTTCTTCCTGAGATACAAAGTGGTTATTTGAAGTTTTTTCAAACCGATGGGTTACCCAAATGGTCTGCCTCTCTCGCAAAGAACACCGCTCATCGTCTAGCATCTGGGAAGATATTGACTAACCTGGATTGTGATAATTTTGTAGGTTTTGGAGGTGCTCAATTTGTCATGGATCAGTTTTCAAAAGCAAAAGATGAAATAGTATTCTGGCAATATTCTGGTGTAAAATATGACGGCTCTTTTGGACGGATATCTGTTTCGTCCAAGGCTTTCGAGCACATTGGTGGGTATGATGAGTCTCTTCTCGAGATGGGCTGGCAAGACAATGATCTTATCAGAAGGTTGAGGTCGCTTGGTCTTAAACTCGTAAAGGATAAAAATCGAGAATTCAATAAGGCAATCAAACATGAAAAATATAGCCCTCAAAGTATGTCGTATGAGGAAATGAACTTACTAAACGAAAAAAAAGCTAAGAGCAACTTAAGTAAAGGAATTTTAGTTGCTAATAATGGCCAATTTGGAATCCAAACTGGTATTCTAAGAATGACTCATGATGGCGAAATGGAGGTCTATAATTAATGCCAGGTTGTGTATTGGCTTTGGACATTCACAATCGATGATTGATTTGATGAGTTCTCAGCCTTTATTCTCTTCCCGGATGGTAAAAAATTCTTTTACGATCAGTCTTAATTATTTAGATGAATTCTGAAACTAAAGTAGCAGTAGGTTTAGCAACTTATAAACGTCCTAAAATGGTGGCTCAGGCGCTTGCCTCTCTTGCTAATATGAAGTTCTTGGGAGACCTTTCTGTTGAATTGATTATTGTTTCAAATGAAATAGGAGGTGTCCAGTCTCTTAAGCAGCTATTGAAGGATTTCCCTCTTCCGTTTACCTTGGAGGTTGAGCTAAAAAGAGGCATAGTTTATACTAGAAATCGAATTTTATCCATTGCTGGCAAAATTGGGGCTGATTATATCGCTTTCTTTGATGACGATGAAAAAGTAGATTCAGGATGGTTAATGCATTTACTCTTGACGATCGAGAAATACCAAGCTGATGCAGTGGAGGGTTTTGTCAAATATAACCTGCCTTCCGATACACCAAAGTGGCTCTTGGAAAAAGGATTTTATGGTAAAGATCAGCGGAAAACTGGCGTGAGACTGGGAAGCGCTAGTACCAACAATGTCATCATCGCAATGGACTTTATTATAAAGTATCGCTTGTCGTTTGATGAAAGGCTTAATGAATCCGGAAGCTCAGATACGCTTTTTTTTAGGCAACTAGTCTCGAAAGGTGGAAAGTTAGTCTGGTGTAATGAGGCAGTCTCTTACGAAGAAGTATCGCACGAAAGAGCTAATTCTGAGTGGATACTTAAGAGGTCCTATAAATCTGGCTTTAACACTGTTTTGATAAATGAGATAAGATTTGGTAAGCTCATTTCAATTTTATTAGTTCCTTTTTACGTCATTCAATTGCTAGCTACTTTTTCGTATAGTCAGTTAATCAACCCTCCTTTTCGTAAGTCAAATGTTATTTACAACAGAAGATACTTATCAGAAATGATGGGTGCAATTGCTTTTGTCATTGGAAAGAAGATGCATTACTACAAAACAGTAATTGGTCATTAGGTATACTATTTCCCCTTCTTATATAGCTCTAATTGGCTTTCAAAACATCGGTTCCAAGTAAAGTTACTTGCGTACGTGATAACATTTTTCTTAAAGAGTCTCCGTGAGTTTGATTGTTCAAAATCATAGATCAACTGAGCCAAATCCTCAGCAGTGGATCTTCTTAGAATTAAAGGTACTTTTGAGTTTTTTGCATGCTCATATGCAGCTCCGTCATTCGCAGCTACCACCGGAGTGCCACATGCATAAGATTCCAGAATAGATAAGCCAAATGTTTCCCACTTACTTAAAGCAAATCCTAAATCAGCTGCTCTATACTGTTCGGCTAATTTGTTTTTGTCCTTTAAATGACCGAGGTAGAACACATTTTCAAACGATTTTGTGAGATTCTTTACAGGCCCTTCTAGAGGGCCCGCTCCAGCTATTGTTAGTCGAGGTTCGAATCCAAGTTTTTTGCACAGGATTGGATATGCCGCTAGGACAATGTCCATGCCTTTTTCACTGTTTAGTCGATGCGCATAAAACAACGAAAATGAACTGCTTTTATCGATTTTTCCGATGGATTTAGCATTAAATCTCGTAAGGTCAACTCCCAATGGGATATATGAAACATTTTGTATCCCATTCTTGGTCATTCTATTGGCGACCATCTCGCTGGCAGCTATTACACCCATCATTTTATTATAATTCTTTCTAGCGTACACCCAACCCACTTTTTCGGCCAGCATTGCTATTCTTTTGCCGGCAAATAAAAAGCTTCTTTTGAATGAGGTAATAGGGAAGTCATTGTGCCAAAAACCAAAGATTGAGGTGGCTAGATCGTTTCTTCTAAGTACCCTACTAACTACTCTAGGGAGAAAGAATGGGGATCCAACCTCAATCACATCAGGTCGATGCTTCAGGATTACTCCTTCAATATTTTTTGAATAGATCAAAGTTCGATATCCATCTGTCCTAAAAAGTTGCCGAACCCTAATGTGCTCAATGGTTACATTCTCAGATATTTCTTCTGTAAATGTCTTATCATCATGCATTATGAACACATATTTTGTGTCCTTTTTCTCTATGTAGAAGTTGATTTTTTCTAAGTGGTAGCGTCGTACCCCTCCTCCATTAGGACTCCAGAAACTATTGCAATCAGCTATACAAAACATGAGTTTCTTTGGATGAGATTTTAAGTGTAAGGCAATTAGATAAATTTGAAGTGATGTACAAAAGTATTGTCGTTCTTTACAAGAAGAAATTCTAAGTATCAATATGCGATTTGCCGTCTGCCAATTAGTAACACCAAATATTGATTCGTTTGCTAAATATAGTGCAGCTTCAATTCTCTCCTATTGCGAGAAACATGGATATTCTTACTACTTGCAAAGAAATGTGTTGTTAAGGGACTTGCATATAAATTGGTCAAAAATCCAACTAGCTAACCAAATTCTTTCAATGGGATATGATTATGTAATATTAATCGACGCGGATATTTTACTGATGGATTTAGAACTAAGCCTACAGGGGTTTGTCAAAAATGATGGAATAGTTATTACAATGGTGGAGGATACCCACCTGCTAATTAAAAGTCGTCCCAACGCAGGCTTTATCATGATCAAAAACGGGAGTGAGGGAAAAAAAGTAGTGAAAAAGTGGATAGAAGCTGCTTATTCCGATAGAAAACTAGCAGATAAACATCCAAGAAATCAAAGAATATACTGGAAGTATGTTCAGCCAGATTATGAGAATAAACAGGATCTGATTCCTTACAAATATATTTCGAAGTATTTCTTTTGGTTAAATCGCTTTTTGAGTGGGGGTTTATTTGCTTATCATTTTGATCAGACCAATGACAATCTCAGGTCTATGTATATGAGAAAGGAATATCGCAAATTGGGTTATTCTGAAGATATACTAAGTCAGGTAGGCACACTTCTTTCTAATAAGGAAGGTCTACTTAAAGTCCGATAGATTTTAATTAACTCGTTCCCATTCGTTCAAGTGATTCTTCTTAAAAAAATGTTGTTTGAATATGCTTAGCAATGCTTGTCTAATTAAACTCAAATGTCCAAGTTGACGATACCTTCTTGGAGACTCATAGATTACACACTCACTGAAATATAAAATCTTGCCAATTTTTGATAGTTTCTTGAATAAGAAACTATCCTCTCCATGCGCTTTGGTCTCGTCATATCCATCAACTCTCCAAAATTCTTCTTTCCTTACTATTTGACAATTACCGCATGAAAAAGGGGCCCCTAAAGCAATACTTGATCTTATAACATTATTTAGCATCAAGTGGAAAGCCCTGTCTTTCCAGTTTCTTTCATTACTGAAAACTTGGATTTTTAAGGTTGCTGCGATGATATTATTGTCTTGAAACGAATTAATGACTTTAGTTGTGAAGGATGATATATTTTCAAACAGTGTATCACAATCACAAAAAATAAGTAAGTCGCCTTGAGCTTTCTTAGCACCTAAATTTCTGCCGGCAGCAATATTCCTAACTATATTCTCTACGTATACATTCGCTCCCATTGTTTCTGCTATATCCCTTGTCTTATCAGTGCTATCTCCATCAGCAACAATTATTTCAAAATCAAAATGACCCTCCAGAGCCTGGAACTGTTGTAAGGTCTGAGTTATATGTTTTTCCTCATTTAGAGCTGGTATTATAAAAGAGAGCTTCATTTACGAATGCTTAAAAGAGCCTTGATCAAATCCCTCAATAAATATGTGCTATAGGACGTTGTGTAGACGAACAAAGACAAATAAAATGTTTTTTTTTTACCCTTCAATGAGATCGTTTGGACGATTTCAAGATGAATTGTGTCTGAAATACTAGTGAGTATTGAGGAAGTCACTTAAATCGTACCTAATTTTGCTTCATAATTTGTAAGGAATGACCAGCAGATCAAAGAATAGTACTAGTCGTCTTTATCAGAATGATTTGATGGAGACCTTGTCAAGGAGCCCGTTTTGGTTGCCCCTTGTTGTATTTGTTCCTGTGATTTGTTTTCTAACATACAATGGATTCTCAAGCCTAGGCTCTGGGAACATTTTGAAAGGAATTCTATTAGCTATTGTGGGTTTCTTTTTTTGGACACTTATCGAATATGTGATACATAGGTTTTTGTTCCACTATGAAGCAAAATCGAAGTTTTGGAAGCGCTTTATCTATGTAGTTCATGGAATTCATCATGATCATCCAGATGATTTGACAAGGTTAGTCTTTCCTGTTTCTGTGAGCATACCAATGTTTGTAATCATTTACTTTTTAACTGACCTTATTCCATGGTCTCAGAATGCTTATCACGCAATATTTTTTGCTTTTTTCATGCTTAGTTATTTGTGCTATGATATGATTCACTATGCCACTCATGCTACTTCTTTTGAAAATAAGCTGTTTATGACGATTAAGAAACACCATATGAGTCATCACTTCCAAAAGTCTGACTCTAAATACGGAGTAAGTTCTAGTTTGTGGGATTTTATTTTTAGATCGGCGGGTGACAATCGTGAAAGCAAATAGACTCAGCTAACCAGCTAAAGGTCTTAATTCTCAAAACCTGACACTTCAGGGTACTTCCTAAGCAGAAATTTCTGAACGATTTTGACTACCTCTGGATTTGCATTATCTCCCTGATCATCATTTAGACAGTAAAACTTTGGTGATTTTTTTTCTAACCATTCGAAAGCCCTACGCTGCTTTCTAGGCTTGTTGGTGATTTTATGAAAGGCATGCACTTTCAGTAATTCAGGTATTTTTATAGCCCTGACATTCTTGGATTGATGTTTTAATGTGTACCAGCGATACATTTTGTAAGTCATCACATCTGTCCCTTCCCGAAACTTGTGCGATTTGATTTCTTCGATTAGCTCTGGTCGGGCATTTTGCATTCCTTCCCACCATTTTTTCTTAATAAGTATTGGTGAGTGTTCGATAAGCCCTAGGCCTACAATGTCATTTTTCTTATTGTAGATCCTCCATCCCAGATTTTCTCCAAAAAGAGTACCGTGAATCTTTACTTTCCCATCGGGATCATAGAAATCCGAAACCTGCACTGCGTCTCCAAAAAGGAAATCATCATTTAGGTAAATGAAATCGTCGGATAGGCCAGGTATTTTGTGGATGTAGCTTTCAATAACGTTGTAATTGAAGGTAGGAACATCCTCTGGATCAAACACTTCATCGTGATGGACAACTGAGATCTTTGGATGATCTACATTGAGCCAAGCCGGTTTTTGTGGGCGACAGGTGAAAATGTAGATATGATTGATCCAAGGCGCGAATTTTTCTACTGACCGAAGGCTAAACTTCATCAATTGATAAATATCTCTTGTCCGTTCAGGGTTTAGATCAATGGGTTTTTCAGAATACTTGTTTACTAATTTTAGATATTCTCTATCATTCCCGTCTACCCATGTATAGACTAAATCAATTGGTTTGTTTTGGTCTTTTTGCTCCAATGATTAAATAGTGATTTGAATTGTATTCTTTTGTCGAATGATTCGCCTGAGCCAATATATCAAACGAATTGCAAATGTAGTTTTATTCGCATTGCCCGGTCAATATCGAAAGCGAAAGCTTGAGATTTTAGAGGAAATGTTCCAAAAGACAATCGATCTTTTGAATCAAACGGGTGAAGCCTACTGGCTAGATTTTGGTACGTTATTGGGTTATCATAGATCCGGTGGGATTATCCCTCATGATGTTGATGTGGACATAGCTATGATGGAGAGCTCCTATGAAAAAGTGAGAACTTTAAAACACAGAATGCCAAAGGGACTAAAGTTTTACGATACCTCCGCAAATCACAAAGGGCCAAAAATTTACTTTTCATATAAAGGCTATGATTTTGATATATTCTTCTATGAAGATGAAGGTGATACGGTTCGTAGCTTTGTAGAGGCAAACTGGCCAAATGAACGCCAACACCTTTCCAAAGACTTAATCTTTCCCCTCGAAACTGATAGTTTCTTAGATAGGCAAGTTACTGTTCCTGCAAAAACACAGGAGTATTTGGAGGTAATGTATGGATACTTAGGTACCGGTGGTTGGAGAGACGACAAAACTGGACTATGGCACCCACCAAAGAACAGTTAATCCAGCCGTGGGAGAATTTTTTCTTTCGCTCTTTCCAAGTGATCTTGATTATCAATCTCACACCAGGCGAGATCTTCAAGTTTTAGGACACCCACAGAATATTCGTTTGAAAGTTTGGCAATAGCTATCTCGTAATCCTTATTTCTTCCATCTGATGCATTCTGATGATGTTCTTTCAATTTTTTCAGAAGATCACTGGAGATTTTCCATATGCCAACCAGCTCAGCGTCAATAGAGTTAAGTTCTTCTTTTTTCTTGGATAGATTGACGAGTAATTTATCTTGCACCTCAACATATACCTCATCATTTGATTGGGTAAAACCACTTGTTAGGATTAGGACCCTTCTCTCATCTTCAAGAAGGCTTTCTATCGCTAGTGAATGATAAAGAAGGTCTGATTCTAATAGAAGAAAATCTCCTTCGATAAGGTGAGAACCTTGGATCAAGGTATGAAAACTCCCTGTGCTGGCATACTCGGGACTTAAAAAGGTTGTCAGGCCATTATCTTTTGCAAATTTCTCATAGTGTTCATGAAGATGACCTGTGCCAATAATGATGTTTTTTATTCCATTCTTTTTCAACAATCGAACCGATCTTTCAATGAGTTTTTCATCACCTACAGGCATAAATCCTTTCGGGATATCAAAAGTGTAAGGCTGTAATCTTGTGCCTCTTCCTGCAGCTAATATTACAGCTGTTTCAATCGTTTTCGTCATCTCTTACAAATAAGGTTAGTATTCCCTTTGTTTACGTTTACTTTTGCGCGAAGATAGAATAATCAAAGCTGAAAGAAATTGACTCCTTACAGAATCCGTTCCGGATTTTAGGGGTAGTCGCTCTGAAAAAATACCTTTTAAAAAAATCCATCTAGATGAAGAAAGTATACGTTGGAATGGGAACAGATCTCATTCATCATGGCCATGTCAATATCATTGAAGTTGCTCGAGAATTGGGAGAGGTTACTGTAGGGCTTTTGTCAGACAAAGCTGTAAGCAAATACAGTAGAACTCCATTTCTTGCATTCGATGAAAGGAAAAAAATCCTAGAAAATTTAAAAGGGGTAAATGAAGTAATCGCGCAAGAGGAGTTAGACTATGAGGAGAACTTGAGAGCGCTGAAGCCGGATTACGTAGTTCATGGTAGCGATTGGAAAACAGGTCCTCAGAAGCACATAAGAGACAAAGTAGTGAAATTGTTAGAAGAGTGGGGGGGCGAACTCGTTGAGCCAGAATATACTGCTGGAATTTCGTCAACGGGTTTGAGAGCTGCAATGAAGGAAGTAGGGACAACACCCGATATTAGGAGGAGGATGCTTCGTAGGCTGCTGGAATCAAAGGATATTGTGAGAGTGATGGAGGCTCACAATGGTATTTCAGCACTTATTGTAGAGCAGACAACCATTGAGGCAGAAAATGAAGTCCGTGAATTTGATGCAATGTGGGTGAGCTCTCTTACTGATTCTACCGCAAAGGGTAAGCCAGATACAGAGTATGTAGACAGAACATCAAGATTCAATACAATTAATGATATTCTGGATGTAACTACCAAGCCAATTATTTTAGATGGAGATACTGGAGGGGTTACAGAGCACTTTGCCATGCTTGTCAGGAACCTGGAGAGACTAGGAGTTTCTGCGGTCATCATTGAAGATAAAGTGGGTTTGAAGAGAAATTCGTTGTTTGGAACCGAGGTTAAGCAAGAATTAGATACCGTTGAAGGTTTCTGCGAAAAGATCAACACAGGCAAGAAGGCACAGGTCACGGAAGAATTTATGATCATAGCAAGACTGGAAAGTCTTATTGCGGAGCATGGAATGGAAGATGCACTGACTAGAGCGAAAGCATATATCGAGGCAGGTGCAGATGCCATCATGATTCATAGTCGTCACAAGGATGGTAGCGAGATTATGGAATTCATGAAGAGATATCAGGAGTTTCAGTACAAAGTACCAGTTGTATCCGTACCTTCTTCTTATAACCAGTTTACTGAAGAGGAATTACATGAAGCAGGCTTTAGCATCGTTATTTACGCAAACCACTTATTAAGAGCAGCATTCCCTGCCATGAAGAAGACTGCAGAGTCTATTTTGACAAACAAGCGATCAAAAGAAGCAGATGAGTTCTGCATGTCTATCAAAGAAATATTGACCATACTTCCAAACTAATGCTAGATCCTCAAAAATTTCTTCAGGCTATCAGAAACCAAGGCATTGAATTTTCTGCTGGTGTGCCAGATTCATTATTGAAAGACTTCTGTTCAGTGATGACAGATGAGGGGTCTGATATCATAGCAGCAAATGAGGGTGGTGCCATCGCATTGGCGATGGGACATCATTTGGCAACAAGTAAGATTCCTTTGGTTTACATGCAAAATTCTGGTTTTGGTAACTGTGTTAATCCACTTACGTCTCTGGCAGATAAGGATGTATATTCAATACCAATGCTTTTGATGGTTGGTTGGAGAGGAGAGCCGGGAGTGAAAGATGAGCCACAACATGTGAAGCAGGGAAGAATATCTGAAGAGTTGTTGAAGACAATGGAGATTCCATACGCTATCCTATCCGATGAAGCAGGTAAGGCTGAAGCACAATTGAAAGAGGCGACAAAGGTGATGTCTGAGGGAAAAGCTCCTTATGCACTTTTGGTAAGAAAAGGAACTTTTGAGAAGTATAAGCTTCAAACAAAAGTTGAAAACCCATATACAATCAATCGTGAGGAGGTCATTGAGTGGATGCTGAAAGGAATGGAGGATTCAGCCGTCATTGTTTCGACCACTGGAAAATCATCCAGAGAGGTTTTTGAGATAAGAGCGAAGAACGATATGGGTCACGGCAAGGATTTTCTTACCGTTGGGGGAATGGGACACGCATCTCAAATTGCT
>JABSPG010000210.1 GCA_013214445.1 Ekhidna sp.
ATATGTTAAATAGCGCCCTTTCTGATACGGTGACCTATGTTCGCGACCTGACACTGCCTAAGTTTCAACTGGAGTTTAAAACAGACCTCCTGGATATACTTGTCGCCATGGGCATGCCAATTACGGGGTTAGACGGACTGTTTGAGGAAGAACTTCCTTTGGCGATTAGTAAAGTAATCCATCAGTCTTTTCTGGAGGTGAATGAGGAAGGTTCTGAGGCTGCTGCAGCGACAATCGTTGGAATTGAGCTGACTTCTGCTCCTGTAGCTACACGAATCAATCAGCCTTTTGTGTTCCTGATTCGAGAAAGAAACAGTGGAACGATCCTGTTTTCAGGTAAGCTCCTAGATCCAAGGTAAGCGGTGTTTGAATCGGATTAAGTATCGTATTCATTTCATTCGGCATATATTGCAAGATGATCTAGTCTACGATTACGCTATGAAACACCTACTGCTCCTTCTCCTCATGGGCGCTGTTTTCTCTTGCACGCAAGACCAGGCAGAGCCTGTGGTTTGGAAATCCATTGAATCAGATTTACAAACACTCATCATCCAGGCACAAGACGGAGACACCATCAGCATTCCGGAGGGAGAATTCATCTTTAAGAACCCGCTGATCATTGATGGTTTGAAAGATTTGGTTCTGGAAGGTGCGGGCATGGATAAGACTTTGCTGTCCTTTGAACTGCAAGACCGTGGGGCAGAGGGTATCAGAGCCGCAAACTGTACCAACTTACTTTTTCGTGATTTCACCATTCAGGATTCTCCCGGAGATAACATAAAGGTTACCGACACATATGGCATCCGATTTACGAACGTGCGGTCACAGTGGACAGGAGAGCCCAAAGAAGAAAACGGAGCGTACGCTTTTTATCCGGTATTGTGCAAGAATGTGGTCATTGAAGATTGTATTGCGATTGGTTCATCTGATGCGGGTATTTACGTTGGGCAATCAGATAGCGTCATCATCCGAAATAATGAAGTCTTCCACAATGTGGCAGGGATTGAAAGCGAGAACAGTCGGTGGGTGGAGATCTATGAAAACCATGCGCATGACAATACGGGTGGGATTCTTATTTTTGACATGCCAGGCCTCACGCAGAGTGGACACACCACCCGAGTGTTTGATAATAAAGTAATAAGCAACAACCTTAGAAACTTTGCACCAGAAGGGAATGTGGTTTCGGTGGTTCCTCCTGGGACAGGTATCATGATGATGGCTACTCGTAAAATTGAAGTATTCAATAATCGCATTTCGCACAATCGAACCTTGGGATTGGCACTGGCAAGCTATACGCTGGTGGAAGCATTAGGTGCGGAGGAAGGTTCACAACTTGACTCGGCGAACAGCCGAATAAATAACGCCTATGACCCGCACCCAAACTATGTTTACGTGCATGATAATGAAGTAGAGAATAAGCATTGGTTTCCAACCTTTGATAGCGAATTCGGGCTGCTTTTCATGCGGTATTTCGCTTTCAATTTACCAGACTTTGCGATTGACGGCATCCTTCCTCCTGATGAGGAGTTTGTCTTGTGCATGAGCAACAACGGAGACATAAAATTCGCCAATATTGATGCGGCCAACGAGTTTGAAGGACGAACCACAGATTGGAGTCCTTATGCGTGCGAGACTGGGACCATTGAACCGATCTTCTGATGAGGGTTTTTATACTTTTTCTGTTGATTACTACTGCCTGTGCTACACCAGACAAGAAAAGGCCAATCGTGATAGAGGAGGTGGAATTGGGGGTTGAAGAGGTGGTTGACTATCCCAAGTTATTGAGTGAGTGGGATCTTTTTGAGGAACCATTGAATCAACTGCAACCTAAAGGCGAGCAAACGTTTGCCTACCAAATCAACTCTGCTCTTTTTTCAGATTACGCGCACAAGGCTCGGTTTATCCAATTGCCAGAAAATACGAAAATCAACTATGTAGAAGCAGAGGTCTTGGATTTTCCGAAAGGGACGATATTGATCAAAAACTTCTATTATCCAGCTGATTTTAGGAAACCGGAGGGTGAGCGAAGAGTTCTGGAAACTCGCCTACTTGTACACGCAGCGGAGGGTTGGGATGCGATGGTTTATGAATGGAATGACGAACAAACGGATGCAAAACGACTCATTTTGGGAAATAGAAAGACAGTGGAATGGACAGATAAATACGGCGCACTGCAGCGTGTGAACTATTCGATTCCTTCTCAACCGCAGTGTAAAAGCTGTCATGATATGAATGGGAAGCTCACCCCAATAGGCCCTACTGTCCGACAACTGAATAGGGAGGATCAATTGATAAGCTGGACAAATAATGGGTGGCTGCAACTTCCAAAAGAAGGGACACTACCCAAACTGGTCAACTACCTAGATCAAGAAGCGGATCTTGACCAACGTGCTCGAGCCTGGTTGGAGATTAACTGTGCCCATTGTCACAGAAAAGAAGGTCCTGCAAAAAACTCAGGATTGTACTTACAGGCATCTCAGACAGATCCCTACCGACTAGGGGTAAACAAGCCTCCGATTGCCGCAGGAAAAGGTTCAGGAGGGTTGAAGTACAGCATTGTGCCGGGAAGACCGGATCAATCCATTCTGATTCATCGGATTGCTTCTATGGAGCCTGGCGAAATGATGCCGGAAGTGGGTAGGGGCATGAATCACAAAGAAGGTATTGCCCTGATCGAGGAATGGATCAGTGCGATGGATTGAGAACTTGGATCCTTTACCTTAATTCCTGCCTTATTGCGTGAGCTTTCGCATGACCCACTCCAAGGGGCCTGCTTTCTTATACTTCGTCCAAGTTATTGCAAACAGGATGCATAGAAAACTAAAGCCCAGCGCATAGCTAAGTGAGAATTCAATGGAATACGAGCCCATGCTTTTCGGGTCGATCACTTCAATGGCTCCCATGCCAATAATGACATGTGCCACATAAAAGGTCAAAGCCAGTTGCCCTGTCTGATACAGCGCATTGATTATGGGATTACTTCCGAACCTTTTGGCTATTAGGATGCATCCAGAGATGATGGCAAAAGCGATAGCTATCCCATTGAACATGTACAAGGGGAGTGGGGGCATTGGGTGAGTGCCAAGTATAGGTGTTAGCTCATCTGTTGTTGCTTGATTTTCTTCAGACAAGATGAGAATCGAAAGAAAGGAGAGCACTTGGATGAAACCGAAGCTAATGGCACTTATCCAAAATGTCTTCTTGATGAATTGCTTATCATGTAAATTTTGTTTGCCAAACCAGTACCCAAAAAGCATGAAAGCAGTCCATGGGATTACCGGATGAAAACCATTGAAGAAGAGGTTTCGGATGAATCCATTTACAGTCCAAAAGTCGGGATATTCCAGCGTATCGAAATTCCAACCCGTTTCATAATCCAGGAAGAGCATAGCAACAGGGTAGAGTATAATTATTGAGACCGCTGTGGCTAGGATGGTCTTTGACTTGCTGGATAATAGGAGGATCGTGATGGCGATGTAGACTCCATAAAAATGGAGAATGTCTGCAGGCCAAATAGCCATATAGGAAATGCCCACAACGAAAAGGAAGAGGGCTCTTTTGGCAATTACCTTCTTGATTAATCCAAGCTTTTTCTGGTCGTTTTTCTTTACAGCTGATTTTGTGGTGAGTGCGAGTCCAAGCCCGGCTAGCACCACAAATGTGGCGGCTGCCTTACCGTCGAAGATGCCAGCAAATGATTTGACCCAACCCTCGCCTTCAGCGCCCAAGACAATTTTAAAGTTGACAATGATCATTCCGATCACTGCCACTGCTCTAGCAACATCGATTCCTTTGATTCTTTCGTTCATGATACCAATGAAGCGTAAAGAAAGCCTTTTCTCGTTGGAATGCAGGTTGGTCTAAATAGCGTGATTGTATTTAAATCATTTTATTCTAACAGACATTCATACTTCATCCATTCTACCTTTATGTCAGTACAGATAAAAAAATGGTTTAGTACTAATTTTAAGGATAGTTTACTTGCCTATGCTGTCTAGCCAAATTATGAGAATTCCCTTCTTTGCGTTCTTGCTTACTATATCGATAAATCTGCAATGTCAGGAAAATAAGCAGATAGATTATGTGGATTTTTTGGCGTCATGGATCATGGCTGATGAATCTGAAAATGGATACTTGATTGAAGATATAGCGATTGACTATTCTCAGGTTAGTGGTGAAATACGGGATTCTTGTAATGACTCGGATGGGAATGCTCTTGCTGATTTCATTAGAAAGAAATATCCTGATATTCAAATTGATTTAGACTCAACTGGTAGAATTATATTAAAGAGCGATCTAGAATTCAGCAATGGAGGTTTTTTGAAGTTGGTATGCATAAGTTGTCTGGGAAGACTTGCTGTAAATAGAAGTGTCGGCGTTGTGGTGAAAAATAGTGTCATAAAATCACTAAACATAGAAGCCGATGAGGATAATCTGGCGGTTAATGACTTTCAGATTTGGGATTCTAAAGTCGAAGACTTGGTGGTTTCAGGATCTAATCCTTCAGCAATCTACTTATCGGATAATCATTTTGGAAGGCTTCAATTACGTGGACAATTTGAGACCATAGATATTTCTGGAAATAGGTTTGTGAGTGAAATGCTACCTGAGCATGTAAATTCCTTCTTTGAGACCATCAATTATGCTGGTATAAGAGATCAATTGCAGAATGTCAGAGAATTCTCTTTCATTGGAAATGAAACTGATACCATATCTAATACAATGATGTATGTCGGGGTAGAGGCTGATGTTTTTTCCTTTACTTTAAATAGAATTGGCTCAGATATTACACTTAAGAGATCTGCGGGCAGGGATAGGTTCTATTTATCAAGAAATAGCTTCTTTAATCGCGTTTCTTTGAACGAACTCATCTATTCAGAAACCTTCAATGAAATCGACTGGGAAGCACTTCAGGGTCGATTATCTAATGCTAGGTATAGAAATGAGGATGGCTATAATGATAGTATTTTGAATTCTTTAAATATTCATTCTTACAAGGCAGAACCGGACTTTTGGATGAGTACGGATTTTGTTTTTGTTCAACCAGATCAACAATCTCCGAAGATCTTCAGTAAAGGTGACTATGATAATTTGATAAGAGATTATTATAAGCTCTACAGCATTTTCAAGGGAAATGGAAATATAGCTTCAGCTAATTCGGTTTACTCTGAAATGAAAGATATCGAGACATTGCGGTATGAAAAAAATTATCAAATTAACGCTAGTTTAAAAAGCTATTTTCGGTGGCGTTTAGGCCAATTACTTAAATTCTATACTGAAAATGGCACAGACCCTGCGAAAGCCATGGTTATATCGTTTTGGATTATGCTAGCTTTTGCAGTTTTTTATTTTTTCTTTCCGTCCGAATGGGACGTATCCAGTAAGAACCAATTAATGGTCAACATTCGATCAGCTTTGAATAAACAGGAAGAAGGAACTGGGAAAGCTGTTCTAAAATCGGTTCTGCTTCTTTTGTTAAGTCTAGTAAATGCGATGACCCTCAGTTTGAACTCTTTCGTTACCCTGGGGTTTGGAACCATTCCCACCAAAGGTTTGGCCAGGTATGTATGCATCGTACAGGGTTTTGTCGGTTGGTTTTTGCTTAGTCTATTTAGCGTGTCATTGATTAATCAAGTCCTGTTTTAGCAGAGTACTTACTTTCGATACTCATGCTTTACCCAGTCTACCTCCATTTCCCAGTTTTGGGTCATGGGTGCATCGTTGATCTTGGCAAAATTGAGAATAGCAAACATGGGTTCTTGGATATTGGCACCTTCTCCTACCGCTCGGTAAACCTCTTTTTCGTCTAGCCGAAAGATCAGGTCATCACCTTCCCACTCGACAGAGTAATCGTGATAGTCGGCAAGAGTTGCTTGCTGCACTAACATCTTTCCTTGCCAATCACCGCTCTGGCACTCACCCAGGCTTTTGATTGCTCGTGCTGCATAGTGATCAGGTCCACCGTCGCTGTGGTGCTCGAAGATATCTATTTCCCCAGAGCCAGGTAGCGGCCAACATACAGTCTCATCTGCATCTTCTACTGGCGGCTCGTTGTTATATGCTCCCAAAAGCCACCAGGCAGGAAACATGCCTGACTGACCACTGTCTTTCACCCTTAGCCTAGCTGTCCACTTGCCTTTTGCAAATTCCTTTCGGTTTTTGGAGATGATGCGCCCCGCCACATATTGGGTTGGCGGATGTACTGCTCCGGTTTTTACATCTAGACTAGTGCAAGGTTGCTTTTCTCCAAGATCAATGACCCTAAGTTTAAGGGTGCTGTTGCTGACCTCCCGTGTATTGAACTCGCCATTGGGAACGTAACATTGATCTTCATTATTGACCCAGATCATCTGATCTTGCCAATTCTCTTCATTGAAAGTCTCAAAATCATCAAAGAAATCGGTTTCCCAGGTTTTGGCGGCTTGGGTTTCGCTATTGGCTTTCTGGGTAGACGGGTTGCAACTGTTCATCAGGGTTAAAACTAGAACGATTGGGATAATTAGGTTGTTTTGAATGTTGTTAGACATCTATGGGTTCTTTTTGGTCATATTTAGAAAAGTTAGTTCTAAAGCATCAATTTCATCTGATCTTCGGTGAAGTAAACGCCATTCCATTTGATTGCCTTTTCTTCGGAGGCAAAGGTGTTGAATCCAAACTTTTCATATAGGGCTTTAGCATGTAGGTTGGTTGGAATCACTGTCAAATTGATTTGTTCGATATCATTTATCGCTTTGACCCGATCAATCACTTCTTGAATTAAGCCGTTTGCGATACCCTGTTTTCTATGAGCTATGTCTACATAAATTTTGAATAGGATGCCTTTGTGCCTCAACTTCAGTCGGTCTTCTCAATCTCTTTTGAAACTTGCCACACCAACTAGTTGGTCATCGTGAAAAGCACCTAGCGTAAAAAAATTGTCTCGCTGATCGGTGGTAGGGAAGGGA
>JABSPG010000211.1 GCA_013214445.1 Ekhidna sp.
ATCTCATCAATCATATCGGCCGGCAAAGAAGTTGTAATCGTTTGTCCGTTTCCCTGACCAGGATCTGTATCAAAAAAGTACTCTATCTCTGTAACCTGATTACCTAGAGGATTGTCCTCCACATACACAGTTGTTGCTGTATATGGGCCCCAGCTTCCACCGCTCAGTTTTCCCCTCAAATAGACCGTATGAAATCCTGTAGACAATCCATTCAGATTCAAATTTTCCACTATTGATACATTGCTCGAAGGAGCAACCACGACAGGCGTCCCGTTTCCAGCACCAGGATCTGTGTTGACGAAATACTCAAGCTCGCTTACCACCACTGCATCATTCGCTCCAACATTCGATTCCACATAGATATTCTTGGTCGTGTAGGGTCCCCAAGCACCTCCCGAAAGCTTCCCTCTTAAATACACGGAATGAAACCCCTCGGATAGCCCACTCAGGTTCAGACTTTCGATAAGTGAAACATTCGAGGAAGCAGTTACGGTAATTGGTGTACCCAAGCCTGCGCCGGGATCTGTGTTGATGAAATACTCAAGCTCGCTTACCACCACTGCATCATTCGCTCCAACATTCGATTCTACATAGATATTCTTGGTCGTGTAGGGTCCCCAAGCACCTCCCGAAAGCTTTCCTCTCAAATACACAGTATGAAACCCCTCGGATAGCCCACTCAGGTTCAGACTTTCGATAAGTGAAACATTCGAGGAGGCAGTTATGGTAATTGGTGTACCAAGGCCAGCACCAGGATCTGTGTTAATGAAGTACTCTAACTCTGAGACCTCTACCACATCATTGGAACCCGCCGTTCGTGCTACAAAAATCGTCTGCGTTTGATAAAAGCCCCATTTACCGGTCTCGTCTTTGCCTCTTAGGTGCAAAGCATGAAAACCCTCAGAAAGTCCCGAAAGATTCAAACTTTCAGAAATAGTGATTGATGCTCCTGACGTAATACTGATTGAATTGGCCAGCCCCTCACCAGGGTCTGTGCCAATGAAATACTCAAGTTCTGTTACAGATGCATTTGAGACAATGACTTCTTCCTGAAGGAAGGATCCTGAAAGAGGGATACTCTCTACTCCATTTACATCAGAAACGGTTACAGTGAAACTATAAATGCCTGGGCTCAGCCCACTTGTATTCAAACTGACCACTTCATCAATGGAAGCAGCTGCAGTAAACCCATTGAAAACCTGTTCATCGATCTCAACCCCAGCCTCAAAAATTTTCACTTTGATTTCATTGAGGTTTTGAGCGACCGAAAAGCTACATGAGCACACAAAAAGAAGGAGGTGAAATAGCTTTTTCATGACTTAGTTATTGGTGGCTTGAACTCGGATAGAAAGATTCGATGAGGAATTCGCTGAAGCCCCGTTTGTCAGCGCAGTGACTTTGGGAATGGCAGGCAATCCGGACAGTACGTATGCATTCTCTGGAAATCCTGTAGGAAAACCAAAAGCTCCGGATTCTGCTCCTGTTGTAGAAGCTGTTAATCCTGGAGATCCCGCCGCAAGTTGAAAAAAATGATCTTGGGATAGATCGGACTCAAAAAGCAAATTTCCTTCTGTATTTACCACATTGCCATTTACACCATCTGCGAGCAGCAATGGATTTTGAGATACCCTATCACTATTCACCAAGCAATTGGAGGCCGTACTTGCATTGATCCCATGATTGCCATCAAAAAATGTGCAATAGGTAAACGCAACCGAACCGGACCCAGAAATAGAAATGGTATTGCCACTTGAAGTCGAGTTGAAAATTGAGTTGCTTATAGAGACCGTTGCTGCCGTGTTGCTAAAAGAAGAACTAAAAAAGCACTTCTCAAATGCTACACCTGTTACTGCACTGGTCATCGAAATCGAACCATTAATCAAACACGAAACAATGCTTTGATTACTCTCGCTGAATGTGATTGTTCCAGTCTGCAGATTTGACAAGACGCTACCAGAAGATCCTGCGCTCAGGGTAACTGTTCCCAAAATACTGGAAGGCGTGTAACCAGTGCTCTGCCCGTAATATCCATTCCCCATAAGGGTACGAGGAGTACTCAATGTAATGTTACCATACGAACTAGATGAACCCACTACATAGATGGTATCTCCCGCAACAGAGTTCGTAATCGCATCTGCAATGGTGGTGAAATCTCCGTTTCCACCGATATCCACCACAATCACGTCAGCATACGCACTCCGCATCATCAGCACTAAGCTGAAAAGTGATAGAAGCCTAATCATCGCTTTATGATTAATTACCAGTTACTTCTATGGTTGCGTCTACGTCATTACCTTCAATGATACTGGAAGGAAAATCAAATCGCTTCACTACGGGGAGCGTAGAACCCGACAGCTTAAATGCCGAAGTGCCGCCAGTAACACCAATATCGGTTCCATCCGTTGCTCCATTTTGACCTGGTCCGGTAGTTAATGTTGGGTCAAGATCATATGTATAGGTCACGGTTGTATTTGGGAGGTTAACAAAAGCAGGTTCGTCTTCTATATTTGAATCAACGGTAATATTAGTACCATTCAAACTACTAAAAGCATCTACTGTATTTGATAGATTATTTCGGTATACTACGTTATTTGTACTACTTACTTCCGCACTTGGATTAATTGTAACAAAGATGTTATTGGTCACAAGACAATTTCGAATGTCGTAAAAAGCACGCTGGCTGGACGTTCCCATAAATGTATTGTGATCGAAGGTTACACCTCCCGTCGTAATGCTAGCTCCTCTATAGATTGTTGATGTACTGAGATTAGAAAACACATTGTTAGAAAACAAAATATTAGACTGATTTGTCACACTTAACTGTATATCAAATCCCGATGATGTCGGTGTAATTACATTCTGTCTTACCAGTACGTTTACCAAGCTAGTAAGTGAACCTGAATAGCTGATATAACTCAATTTATTATTTTCAATCACCAGATCAGATAGGGTACCAGCTGCATTTCCAAACACTAGAGTTCCAGTGAGCACCAATCCTATCAATTTCGTGCCACTAGCAGCGGTCTGAAGGGTAACAGAGCCAACAGTGCTAGTTAAGAAAATATCCATGTCCGGATTGAAACCAACTCCAATAATGGTTAGCTCTTTGTCAATACTTATATTCCCATAATTAGTTGTACTTGGGATTATCAGAAGTGTATCGCCGGCAGTGGCATTGGTGATGGCTGTTGATAAACTGGTTTCCACTCCTGCAGGAGCATTTCCATTATTATCTACGATGGTGACTTGCGCATTTGCAAAAGCTACAAGTGTGATGAACAGAGCGAATAATTTAGTTTTCATGTGTTTAGTGTTTTTAAGTGAACCGCACACATGGAATTCGCAAGGACGAATAACAGTCCCAGCGCATTTCATGGCAGTATATGTTTTAGTACACTAAACTAAAAATCAAGGGACACTAAGGCAATACCGTGAAGACGGTATATTTGATACGGGGATGACCTAACAGTCATCCCCGTATCATTTTTCTCTAAATTAAGACTACTACTTATCTATTCACCATGATCCGGTAGGTCACTACGTTTTCACTTCTGCCTTCCTTGTCATAGAATCTCAAGAGATAAACTCCAGCGTCATAGTCCTTCACGTCAATCCTCAACTCGCCATCAAAACCGTTTCTCAGGTCTTGTCTCCACATGGTATTACCTGCCAAGTCAATCAGATCGACTCGCACATCCTGTGATTTCAAGTGTCGATATCGGATCTTCAAATAATCCGTTGAAGGGTTAGGGTATACCTGTAGGTCTTTGAAATATTCAAAGATCACACCCAACACTGGATCAATTGTTACCGCAATACCATCCTCCGAAGCGAAGACCTCAAGCTTAAAATCTGTATCACTGATGCCTGTCTCCCCTACTTCAAATTCTACCTCCGAAGATTCATCCAACGGGATACCCGGGTATTCCACAAAGAAACGATACGTACCTGCAGGTAAGAAGCCAAACTTGAACTCTCCGTTATCATCTGTCTCTCCATAGGCAATTAACTCAAACTCATCATCGTCTTGATCCACTCTACCACCCGATCGTTTTCTTCGCAAACCACACTTCCGCTTCGCTGCTCTTCTCCGTGCGTCTATCCTTGTATTCTCATCCCCAAAATCTTCTTCAATAACAACATCTACTTCTCCATCACCATCGCCATCACCCAGTGGTGGTGGAACCTGAGCCATCGTTATACCAATTTCAGTATTAGCTCTCAAAAAGATGGTATCTGCTTCCTCCCACTGAATCTCATCGCTAAAGTAGGTTGGTAGATACGGATCTTGATTTGTTGGGTCAATACCGGACAAGTAATTACCCAGGACCACCTCTTCAAAAACAAATTCAGAGGATACACTTAGGACTGATTCTAAGGTATCAAAGCCAACCGAGGTACGGACAGTCTCCATCAATGCCGCATCAAACGTTTCCCCAGAAATCACATCACCTTGGTCATCATTTAGAGCTACCCGTACATCTGCGGTAGCAAACACCGTCTGAGGTTCTACTTCAATAGTTAAGTTAGGAACCAAGCTGTTCGTGATCTCCGTCCTGAACATACCCATGCTCTCAAAGTCGATACTTGTAATCTCTCCCGTAGGTCCATCGATGGTGTAAGCCGTATTTCCTGTCGTGATATCCGTATCATTTTGATACCACGTGTAGGTATTGGCGCTTCCGCCTATGCCCATTCCGCCTGTACCTATTGATAGTTGGTAGCTACTCAGATGTGGGATCTTTATCGGTTCATTATCCTCTGTCGCTTGGTTATATCTCACACTCGCCTGGTCTGCATAGTCCAGGTCTGTGATACTCTCCTGAGCTGTCAGTGGCTCCAGGTCTTCAAACGTCAGGCTATTCATGTTCACAAACAAGGTGGAGATATTCGTGCCTGTGTAGTCTATCAGAGCTGTCAACTGATTCTCTGATACATCCATGGCTGTCATCGCACTCAATCCTCCCTCTGTCTGTGCCGCACCCGTGAACGGATTAGGCATGGCTCCCTGTGCTTGCGTGCTGGCTATGTTCACCACATTCACGCGTGTCCTCGTACTGCCTAACGTAACCCCATCCCAGTCTCTCAGCCTGGCAGTCGTCCAGTTCAAGCCCTGTGGGTTCACTGCATCGAAGATCTGCGTAAGTGCTAGCGAGTCTGCCAAAGTGGTCGCATCTACAGTCGTCTTCGTCCGGGTCGTGTTGGAGTTACCCGACACTTCACTGCTCGTGTTCACCAGTCGCACACGGTAGTAATAGTTCTGCGAGAAATCCAGATCCGTGATCGTCAGACTCGTTGATGCTGCCTCCCTGCTTTCATAGCCTGACACAAACGTGCTGAAGTCTGACTCAGTTGATACATCTAATTCATAGTTCTGCACATCTAAGCCCTCACTCCAGTTCGCTTGGAAGGATGTAGCCCTGATATCTGTCGCTATCAACGCCACCACCGTCTGGGAAATTGTTAATTCATCACTGGTGTTGTCTGTGCCTACATTCCCTACTGCATCCGTGGCGGTGGCTATCACATCGTAGGTATCATCTGCCAAGCCTGGAGCGATCGTACCTGCAGCTAAACTCCACGTACCATCTCCATCGTTCACCGCTGGGTAGCTGTTGCCTGCTACGGTTACTGCTATCGTCGCTCCGTTATCATCTACCGTTCCCGTCAACTGTGGGCTACTGATACTCGTACCATAGATGTCTACCGTCACCACTGGAGCGGTACCATCATAGATCAGTGTCAGTGCACTAGCCGCTGTGTTGCCATTGCCATTGGGGTCTGTCGCTACACCTGCTGCAATACTGACTCTTAGCTCTCCATCTGCTAACGGTGACACATTTACCGTATAGGTAGCTGCGTCTGTAGCTGTGAAGCCACTGAGTGTCCCATTGGTAATGGTGATGTCTGCTTCTTCAAAGCCTATCACGTCTTCACTGAACGTAATCGTAACTGGAATGACCGATGCGTTCGTTGGATCAGCTACCGTCGTGGCAATCGTCACCGAAGGGGCGGATCGATCACTCGTGATCGTAAACTGAACCGCAGCAAGGTTGTCATTGCCTGCACCATCTTGGGCTACCCCCGCTGCAATATCCATGGTGATCTGTCCGTCTGCCAATGGTACCAGGTCTACCGTATAGTTTGATGCATCTACTGTCGTGAAGTTAGCGAGTGTGCCGTTCGTCACCGTTAGGTCTTCAATAGTGAAGCCGGTCACATCCTCACTGAAAGCAATCGTAACCGGGATAACCGATGCGTTCGTTGGATCTGTAGCTGTCGTCGCTATCGTCACCGTAGGACGGATCGTGTCCTCATTCTCATCCGTAACCGTAATCGCTAAGGGTTGATCCGTGCTATTACCTGCTGCATCTGTCGCAATAATCGTTAACTCATACACATTGTCTCCATTATCATCTACTGGGGATTCAAAGTCAGGTGATAGGTCATTCGTTAATGCTCCCGTACTGCTATCTATACTGAAGAAAGTAACATCAGCTCCAGTCATATCATACGTCACCGTGCCTGCGTCCGTAACCGTAGCTGTATAAATTACCGTACCCACTTCGGTGTTTTCTGCAAGGCTGATCGCATTCCCTGAAGTAAACACCGGGGCGTCTTCATCCAAATCATTGACCGTGATTGTGAGCGTCAGGTCTGCAGCGTTCCCTTCGGTATCTGTCGCTGTGATTGTTACTTCATACGTGTCTTGTGTCTCAAAGTCTGGGCTCGCATCAAGCGTCAGCTCTCCTGTCGTTCCATCCAGCGTGAAGCTTGCAGCATCCGTGCCGGATAAACTGTACGTCAGCGTGCTCGCATCCGTAGCAGTTGCCGTATACACCAGCGCAGTGGCTGGGAGGTTCTCGTCAATTGCTGCTGTCGTTGCACTGGTGAATACCGGGGCGTCTTCATCCAAATCATTGACCGTGATTGTTA
>JABSPG010000212.1 GCA_013214445.1 Ekhidna sp.
TCCAAAGTCTGAAAGAAGAAAAATCAAAGGGATGGTGAAGCGAGCAGATAAAAAGCCAAAACTCGTACATGAAGTCATCGATTTTGTCAAAAAATCAGGAGGACTGGAGTACGCCATTTCTGTGATGGAGAACTATCATAAAAAGGCCAAAGAAATTCTCAATACCCTTCCAGAAACGCCCTATCGAAATTCCCTAGAAGATCTAGTTCAATTCACTATCGAGCGAACAAAATAACTGTCATTTATATACCAGGCTCCTAATTCCCTCAATAATAAGCGTTACCAAAACTAGGATTAGTACTACCGCAGCAGCTCCTGCAACTTCTGGAGTGTCTATCTGGTTTTCTGTAATACCGTAAGCTGCCCATGCCACCACTCCTCCAAAGATCGGATCTCGATATCGTATAATCATAACCGCACCAACTGCACCCGCCAAGGCCAGTTCCACGAAGACCCATACCGTTTTTGTCATCATCCAATTGTCCATTCCAATGACTGCCTGTTCTACGCTGATATTAGCTAGAGTGGCTACCGTAATCCAACCTAAGTAGAGGCTGAAAGGTGTTTTGATAAAAAATCGATCTTTTATCCCTTGAATCTTTCCGGTCTTAACATGCCTGTAAATCGCAATGAGGGAGCCAAGAATCACCGCCATCAATACCAAAGCCAAGGTTATCAATTCATAGTGCCATGCAAAAATCCAAAGAACATTGGCGATGCAATTCACAACAAAATGCCTATTGATCCTGGCAAAAAGTCTAGGGTCTGTGCTTTTGCTTGAAGCTTGATAAATCACATACATTATCAGAAAAAAATAAATCACACCCCAAATAGAGAATGTGAAGCCTGCCGGAGTGAACAAGGTTGGATAAGCATCAGAAATTTCTCCTGTAGTGCGTCCTCCAATGGGCAGGAAATTTGCCAAAAAATTAACTATCAGCACAACTATTAGAGAGACTATAGGAATAAATCGAGACATGCTACTTGTAGGTTTTGTATGCAACTGCAAGCTAATCGGATTGTTCAATGATCTATTTGAAAAAGGCTTCTTATGTTTGCGACTAGTAAAACACAAGCACAATGAAAACCATTCACGACTATAATTTCAAAGGAAAAAAAGCTCTCATACGAGTAGATTTTAATGTCCCGCTAAATGACGATTTAGAGGTCACTGATGAAACGAGAATCAATGCAGCTATTCCAACGTTAAAGAAGATCCTAGAGGATGGTGGATCATGCATCTTAATGTCCCATCTTGGAAGACCAAAAAATGGTCCTGAGGATAAATTTTCTCTCCAACATATCATTCCCAACCTCAATCAAAAGTTGGGACTTGAAGTGAAATTTGGTGGAGATTGCATTGGTGAGACAGCAAAAAAATTAGCTAATGAGCTTCAAGGTGGTGAAGTGTTGCTGCTTGACAATGTAAGATATTACAAGGAAGAGACCTCTGGAGATGAGGAATTTGCAAAAAAACTTGCTTCACATGGCGACATCTACGTAAACGATGCTTTCGGGACTGCTCACAGGGCGCACGCATCTACTACGGTTGCAGCCAAATTTTTCGCCGACAAATGCGCAGGAACTGTGATGCAAGCTGAGCTAGATAACGCAAAGAAAATTCTAGAAAAAGGTGAAAAGCCTTTTACCGCCATAATGGGTGGCGCAAAGATTTCGGACAAGATTATGATTATCGAGCAGCTACTAGATAAAGTTGATAATCTGATAATTGGCGGAGGTATGAGCTACACCTTCTTTAAGGCAATGGGAGGGAACGTTGGTAATTCTCTAGTGGAGCAGGACAAATTAGATCTTGCCAAGGAGCTGATTTCTAAGGCAAAAGGAAAAGGGGTAGACCTTCATTTGCCTAAGGATTCCATCGCCGCAGACAACTTCAGTAACGATGCAAATACTCAAGAGGTAGATAATTACGCTATCCCTGAAGGATTTATGGGACTCGATATTGGGCCAGAATCTCGAGCTGTTTTCTCAAAAATCATTGAACAATCCAAGACCATCCTCTGGAATGGTCCAATGGGGGTATTTGAAATGACCAATTTTGCAGAAGGAACTAATACCATCGCGCAAGCCGTAGTAAAGGCTACTGAAAATGGTGGTTTCTCGCTAATTGGTGGCGGAGACTCTGCAGCAGCGGTAAACAACTTGGGATACGGCGACAAAGTATCATATGTATCTACTGGCGGTGGTGCTCTTCTAGAATATATGGAGGGTAAAACGCTACCTGGAGTTACAGCTCTGGAAGCTTAGAAGGAAACTAAAGTTTAAGAAGACCTCAGGTTTGATTGTGCCTGAGGTCTTTTTTTGTTTTCTGACAAAGAAGTCAACTTTTGACTAAAACAATCCGAGGAGCTATTTGAAAATTATTTCTACTCTCCTATTTAGTGCCCTGCCCGCTTTCGTCTCATTCGTACTAATTGGTTCTTCTTCTCCCTTGCCATCTATGCTTAATTGGAATGAATCCACCCCCCTATCAGTAAGGAGGTCATAAATTGACTCGGCACGATCAAGTGATAGATTGTAATTAAACTTATCATTTCCTACCCCATCCGTATGTCCAACAATTACGATTTGTTTTGATGGGTCATTTAATAAGATGTCGCTGATTTGATCAATAATGGATACGTTTTCCAAGATTGGTTCAGTACTACCGAAATCAAAATTGAAGTACAATAGAATTGGCTTGCTGATATCAATATCATTCGTACTTGGCGTTTCATCTTGCTCGTCATCTATATTTGGTTCTTGTTCTACTTTCTCAGGCTCATTCAGCAGATCCTCAATTTCGTCAGAGTCTCCCTTTCGAGCTAATGGGGGTGCGGTTCTTACATGACGCTTTCTTTTCCTCTTTGGTTTTCTTCGTTTCTTATACTTAAGTACAATTTCAAATGCACCATCGTGAGTTAGTCCATTGAGAACTGGTAATTCATAGCTAGCACCTAGAGAAGTATTGCGAATCTGCCAAATTGCACCAAGGACTACTGCCTCCTTTGCTCGATACTTAGCGAGTACAGCTAAGTTTTGTCCCCGCAATTGTCTGTTATATCGATATAAGTTGAGATCGGCTCTAACCCCTACAAGGGTATGTCTTATAGATCCAGATTGTAGGTGAAAAATTTCCAGATGATACGCTAATTTTTTCGAAAATCTTAGTCTATAAGAACCTTCAATCACCGTTCTAATCGGGACCTTAGTACCATCTACGAAAGATGCATCCGGTCGATTAATATCAGAGACAGAGGCTCCCACTGAGCTTTTTACAGTTCCTGTTTTGTCTATCACTTTCCAGTGCATACCTAGAACTGTAGAAAAATGACTGGTCTGAAAGCGATCAAACGCTTCTCCAGAAGAAATCCCAGAGTCAAAGCCAACACCTTCTACAAATTGACTGCCAGTAAAGAGTCTTTCAGTATTTACCCTAGCATCTACATATTTTAGCGAACCTCCAATACTCAACATATGGGGCCTAGCAAGAATAAGAGTCGAGGCATAGGTGGCTGCAATTTCATTTGTCTCAAAAATTCCTGCTTGCCCTGCTCTATCATTTCCAACAGCTAAACCTACGCTTGAAATTCTCTTTTTATTCCTAAATAGTGGATAGTTAAAATCAAGAAAAGCTGTAGTTAACTCCACGCCATCAATGGCTCGCTGCGATCTGAAGATACTACTCGCCTCCATACTATTGTTCTGATTAATCTTAGCAGGGTTTACAGCAGCATTGGCAAATGAATACATGCTATATCTATCCTGTTGTCCTTTTAGAATAGGTACAGCTGAGAAAAGGATCAATAGAGCAAGAATAATTCGTGACATCACCTAACAAGATGAATGGTCCCTGAATCCTTCCCATTTAAAAGTACCTTAGATCCATCGACATGCAGACCAGATACTTTCCAAAAGTATAAACCAGAAGGTTGATCTTTTCCTTTCCAAGTTCCGTCCCATCCGGAACCCGTAAGATCTTCCAAGCTTTCAGAAGCAAAAACCAGGTTTCCTGCCCTATTGAAAACGCTAAAGGAAAGTGATTTCACTCCATACAGATCAAAGATCAACAGTCGGTCGTTTCTTCCATCATTGTTAGGGGTAAACAGATTCGGTACAAAACCTTGAGAAATCACCTCTACTCTCACCTCATCTCTCATTTCGCAACCCAAGGAGTCTTTTACCAACACCGTGTAAGTAGTACTGCGCAAAGGCGATGCAATGGGAGAAACCGCAAGGGAGTCATTCAATGATGCTGCAGGACTCCAAAAGATGCTATCGCCAAAATCTATCTCCGCTTCCAACTGAACAGACTCTCCCCTTCTGATCCTAAATAATTTTTCAGATACCTCCAGCGTTGGTGGTTCCACTTTAATCAGAAAAGTATCAATGATAACTTCTTTATTATCAAAACGTGTAGACACGACAATGGTGTCGGATTCAGAGACGACATATGGCTCAATGATGTTGTCACCAAGCTCACCATAAAGCGAAGAATACCATTGGATCCTGGTATCGCATAGTGAATTTCTTTCCAGTGTAATCGTTTCTCCAACACATGCATCAATATCTTCATATGGATCGCGCAGGGGAATTCCAAAAGCTGAAAAATTATTTTCATAGTCAAGTTCGGCATATCCTGATGGAGGAAAGACAGAGTTTGTACTCAGAATATCTTCATCACTTGGGGGGAATTGAATCGGAAAATTAACACTACCTGTATCGTTATATACAACAAACAAAGAATCCAACAGGTAATAGTTTGCGTAGATTCGAAAACTAAAATCTGCTTTTGCATATCCTACATATTCATCAAAACCATAGACTATAGCACCTAGAGTATCAGCTAGTAATAGCTTGCCTCCTTCACTTGTCTTGGGGTTACTATCATAAAAAGCAATAGGTGCATCCATATTGATCGTATCAAATGAATAATTATACAATTCTAAATCTACCTTAATGGTATCAGAGTCTATGCAGGAAACACTTGTTATGACGGGAGACCCATCTATTGTAGGGTCCAGCACTCTAAAACGAAAAGTGCACGAAATATCGGTACACGTCTCATTCGATGCTTCTAATACTACCTGATAATGACCAGGCTCTGTTAATGGATAAACCAATGTTGTATCAGTTGAGACAAGATCAGGAAACTGTACTCCAGATACTGATCGAGAACTCAAAGTCCATTTGTATGTATCTGCGCCGTAAGAATAATTTACAAAAGTGATGGAATCAGTAAATAGTGAATCCGGTTGCTTTGCAGCATTTCTTCGCTTATCAGGAGAGAAACGAGCCTCTACTCCACAGGTAACCTTCACGTTCCTTTGAAAACTAGCAAAGCAGTTTTCGACATCATTCCACGCTTTTAAGTGGATGGTGTACCAGCCTTCATTTTCGAAGGTGTAGCTAAATGAAGCACTCGTACTGATTTTGACTTTGCCGTCATTAGGACTACCCTCCCAATCTCTCACAAAAGGAAGTAGATGCCATTCATAGTTTTTAAACACCTCCCATTTTGCAGTTAAGGTAATTGCTTCATTCACGATAATGGGGTCTTTATTGATCTCAAATAGTACTTCGCTTAAATCACATGGCTCATCACATCTATCACTTAGTTCTGTATTTGCCAATAATGGATACTGTTTACCAATAAAAAATCGCATCCAATCAATTTGATCATGACTGAAATCAGTTGGACAGCCAGAAACATCCATAAAATTGCTATTCATATCTAGCGTATCGGAATAAAAATTACCGTTACTGTAGTTAGATAAGGTATCTGTATCACACGAATTATCGCCACATGAAATGCGGGTACTTTCATCTGGTGGGGTATCGCAAATCATATCTCCATCATACCAACAATTGTCGTTTTTGCAGGAAGAACTGGAGGTTGGTAAAAGCTCAAAATAGCTACCCATCATTCCAATCAATGCATCAGCATTTAGCATATCGAGAATGATTCCATGTCGTGTTACAAAACCAGCTGGAGGAATTCTCGCCCACCATCTTTCTCCACTGTACCCTGCCAATTCTCCTCTGATGTCATCTACAAGCCAAATATTAATATATCTTCTTTGATCCCATTTAATGAGATTGATCAGGTCAGGTACTTCCAGATCCATATCAAATCTTCCGTAGAGCGATCGAACATTGTTGATCCCACTTGACAGCCCACCATCAGGAGTGGTTTTCGCAATGCAAAATCTAATTTTAGCATCTTTGCCATACTCTGTAAAAAAATCTCCTCTATTAGCAAAGGCTTGGTTTAGTTTGAAGATCATTTCGCTTAACCTATTCGTATTGCCTTCCACTCTATGAAAAACAAGCGGAATTTCAATGACCTCAAAATTGGACACATTAGCTTGATCATTTCTCCACTCCAAAAATTCGGGTACTAGCTCTCTTCTATCAAATGTAGCGCCCTCTCGACAGCCTGCGCTTTGTGCCGAAAGGTTAGAGACTAACAAGAGGGAAAGAAAAAAAAATATGATTGAGCTTTTCACCTTTCCTACTTTAGCATTTGTTGCGATCCATATGAATAATAGCTGTGCTTTAAACATCACCTATGTAATGCGAGACAATGAAAAGGTTACAGTAATTGTCAATTATTTTTTCCGAATTTAAAAGGAGAATTGTGCGCAATGGTCACTCTGACAAGAAGTGTTATAGCATTAATGATACTATGGGTTCATCAGAATTTTCCAGCTAAGAAAAAGATCAATAGAGCAAGAATAATTCGGAACATCACCTCACAAGGTGAATGGTCCCTGAATCCTTCCCATTTAAAAGTATCTCCGAGCCATCGACATGCAGACCCGATACTTTCCAAAAGTATAAACCAGAAGGTTGATCTTTTCCTTTCCAAGTTCCGTCCCATCCGGAACCCGTAAGATC
>JABSPG010000213.1 GCA_013214445.1 Ekhidna sp.
TTTTATACGAAAGATAAGGCCATCAGGACAGCTGCAGATTTAGAAGGTCTCAAAATTCGAGTAATGAAAAGCATAACCGCCAACAAAATGATTTCGGAGATGGGCGGAAGTCCTGTGCCAATCTCCTGGGGAGAGCTTTACACAGCCTTACAACAGGGAGTAGTTGACGGTGCGGAAAACAATCCTCCATCATTCCATCTCTCAAGGCATTACGAGACTTGTAAATACTACACCTTGGATAAGCATACATCCATTCCAGATGTGATGGTCATGAGTACCAAAGTTTGGGATCGGCTATCGGACGAGAAGCAGACTTGGATAAGTGAGGCTGCACAAGAGTCAGTGATCTCACAGCGGGGATTTTGGGCAGAGTCCGAGAATGAAAGTTTGGAGTTGGTTAAGGAAGCAGGTATTGAAGTTATTATTCCAGAGCTACAGAGCTTCCAAGAAGCGACTAGTTCTATTCTCGATGAATTTAAGGGTGATGCAGACTTATTACCATTAATCAATAAAATCAAGAATATAGATGCGAAGTAAGCTTGATGGATTTTTGACCACATTGCTGATTGTGCTTATGAGTATAATGGTACTTAGCACCTTGTTGCAGGTTTTTGCTCGATTTATTGATGCCAATGTTCCTTTTACAGAGGAGTTAACAATTTATGCGATGATGTGGGTCACACTTTTTGGATCAGCATATGCTTTTGGATTGAAAAAGCACATTGCCATTGATGCACTGGTTTCAATAATTGACGAAGATCTAAAATGGAAATTGGAAATTCTGATTGAGGTTATCGTTGCGCTTTTTGCCATTCTGATTTTAATCGTTGGTGGTGGTTGGTTTGCCTTTATCACTTTCAAACTGGGTCAATTGTCACCGGTAATTCAAATTCCCAAGGGCTGGATATACCTTGCTCTTCCATTGAGTGGATTGATCATATTGATCTACAATGTGCTAAACGCACGAGCAATAATTCTAACTAAGGAAGTGAAATGAGTGGTGTCGAGATAGCAATTTTGATTATTTCCTTTTTGCTATTGCTAGCATTAAGCGTGCCGATTACGGTAAGTATCTCTCTTTCAGCCTTGTTTACTTTATCCGTCAATATTTTATTCGTGCCTTCGGCTACCACCATTGCACAACGAATGATCAATGGCCTGGATAGCTTTACCTTGCTAGCGATACCTTTTTTCATATTGGCGGGGCAGATCATGAATTCGGGAGGGATTGCCTCGCGGCTCATAGCGTTTGCTAAAGAAATAGTGGGGCCCATAAGAGGTGGCTTGATATTCGTAAACATCATCTCATGCACGCTTTTCGGAGCTATATCAGGATCAGCCGCAGCTGCGGCTTCTGCTATCGGTTCTATCCTGACGGGAAAGATGGAAAAAGAAGGGTACGACAAGGGGTTTACAACTGCCGCTAATGTTACCTCAGCAACTACAGGGTTACTTATTCCTCCCAGCAATGTGCTAATTGTCTATTCATTAGCTGCCGGAGGATTGTCTATTGGTGCCTTGTTCGTTGCGGGATATATACCAGGTTTACTTCTTAGTATCGCAATCATGGTAGTTAGTTACATCTACGCTGTGAGAAAAAAGTATCCAAGAGGAGACGCTTGGGATGCGAGTGCACTCTGGACAAGCTTCTTGAAGGCTTTTCCGGGACTCATGCTATTGGTTATTGTAATGGGAGGAATCGTGGCAGGTTACTTCACCGCTACTGAAGCCAGTGCCATCGCTGTGTTATATACAATTGTATTGTCCTCTATTTATAGGGAACTCAATAGGAAGAAATTGGTGGAGATTTTGATTCAAAGCAGTATCACTACCTCTATCGTATTGCTTTTAGTCGCCACCTCATCAGCGATGAGCTGGACCATGAGCTACGGAGATTTACCACAAACCATTTCAGCTTCCTTACTATCCATTACGGATAATCCGGTAGTGGTATTAATCCTGATTAATGTTCTGTTGCTTCTTGTTGGAATATTCATGGATATCACACCAGCAATTTTGATTTTCACTCCTATTTTCTTGCCGGTGGTTCAGTCATTTGGAATCGATCCGATTCACTTCGGAATAATTATGGTGCTCAACCTATGTATTGGCTTATGCACTCCACCTGTTGGAAATCTTTTGTTCGTCGGGGCAAGTGTAGCGAACATTTCCTTTCAGAGAATTCTTCGTCCCATGCTTCCACTTTATGTGGTGATGCTGCTGGTCTTGGTGCTTATTATGCTATTTCCGCAGTTGAGTCTTTGGTTGCCTACCTTATTTAACATGTGATCCATTAATTGAAGTAGTTGTACAAATCCTATGTTTATGAAACCATTAAGAACCCATAATACATGCCTCGACTGTGACAAGAAGCTCGCTGGAAGGAGAGAAAAGAAGTATTGCGAGGAACGATGCAAGGCAAAGTATCACGATAGTAAAAATTTATATACCCTCATCGCAAAGTATTTCAAGTCATAATATGAGAATTCTGAAGGCGATCTGTCCTGAAGGAAAAGCAACAGCGAGAAAAGAAGTATTAGTAGGATAGAATTAGATTTAGGTGTGCATCTTATCCGAAACAATTTTGATTCCAAAATTGACCTGTCAGACCAGGAGTTCGAGTGGATAAAGCTAGAACTGAAACAGAAAGATCTTAGAAGGAAAGAGAAATTATTGGAAGCGGGTTCTGATTGCCCCTATCTATTTTTTGTAGAATCTGGATGCCTGAGGTCTTTCTCTCTGGATAAGCGAGGAACTGAACACGTGATTCAATTAGCTACTGAAAATCACTGGATTTCGGACCTTTCGAGCTTCTTAACCCAAAAGCCGGGAGATCTATTCATCGAGTCATTAGAGCCTAGTACGGTTTACCTGCTTCATCGAGAAGCTTTGGATCGACTATTTGACAAAGTTTCTTCACTTGATCGATATTTTAGGATACTCTACAGTAGAGCGTATGTTTCTGCATTAGGTCGAATAAATAAAAACATGGCTGAAACAGCTGAAGAACGATACAAACAGCTCTTAGAAGAGCAACCAAAAGTTCTTCAACGGATTCCACTCATTCACATCTCTTCCTATCTGGGTATTACACCCGAAAGCCTTAGTCGTATCAGAAAAAAAATCTCAGACTAAGAAGAATCTAACTATTCTCATTTCTTAACATAGATCAAGTTTCTTCTAGAAATAGCTAACCAGCTTTGCTTCAAGAGATATAATTAATGAAGCGAAGAAATGTATTAAAGGCATTGTCCTTATTACCCTTAAGTGGAGCTGCTATGAAACTAAGTGATTTAAGTCTGTTGTCTGGAGATTTTCCTAAGACGAAAAAGATGCCAGTACTTTTTGTGGGACACGGGCATCCAATGAATGCCATTTTGGATAATGATTTTACCAGAAAGCTGGGACAAATTGGATCTGAGATAGATAAACCCAAGGCGATCCTGATGGTTTCGGCTCATTGGGAAACAAACGGGACCTACATTTCCACAAATCCTGCTCCCAAAACGATCTACGATTTTGGAAGATTTGACGATCGACTTTTCGATATTAAGTACGAACCAGCGGGTGCCCCCGATATTGCTAGAGAAGTGAAAAAGGTGGTAACCATCGAGGATATTAAGGAAGAAGAGCGGATGGGACTTGACCATGGAGCATGGACAGTATTGAAGTTTATCTACCCTGAAGCCGATGTACCTGTTTTTCAATTGAGTTTGAATTATAAAGAAGCCGCCAACTTTCACTTTGAGTTAGGGAGTCAATTGTCTTCATTGAGGGAAAAAGGGGTGTTGATCATAGGTAGTGGGAATGTAGTCCATAACCTAAGGCAGATGGATTGGCACAACATAAATGCAGAGCCTCATGATTGGAATTTGGAGTTTGATGGTATGGTAAAGACGTACCTGGAGCAAAGACGATTTAAAGAGCTTGTAAACTTTAAGAATCTGGGGCAAGCTGCTCGGCTTTCTATCCCAACAGATGACCACTACTTACCTATGCTTTACACATTAGGTTTGACAGGTCCTAGCGACGAAATAGAACAGATTTTTGAAGGGTACCAGTATGCAGGGATTAGCATGCGATGTTTCAAAATAGGGTAAAGCAATGAATCTCATTATTCCAATAATTAACACAATCATTTTAATCATGTCTTCACACGAAACATATAAAATCGAAACATCCTCCGTTGAATCAGACCTGAAATATGAGCTGAGAGAACCATTTTCAACAGAGGGGCAAGTTCCACTTTTCTTATTGATGCATGGGGTAGGTAGTAATGAAAAAGACCTTTTTCAACTAAAGGATTACTTTCCAGACGGCTATGTAATTTCTCTCAGAGCTCCTTTCAGATTTGGTCCTTCTGCCTTTGGCTGGTATCAAGTAGATTTTTCTACAGGAATGCCTGTCTATAGCCAAACACAAGCTTTGGAGAGTAGAGAAATCTTAGCAGATTTCGTTGACAAGGCGCTAGATAGCCATGGTCTTATTGATCCGAATCAAGTTTATCTGGTTGGTTTTAGCCAAGGAGCTATTATGAGTTACTCCGTAGCTATTGCCCATCCAGAAAAAGTCAAAGGAATTATTGCTATGAGTGGCAGAATGCTAACTGAAGATCAGGAGATTCTAAGAACTAAAAATTTCTTGGATGTGGAAGTGCATATTGTCCATTCAACGCAAGATCCTATGTTGCCCTATTCAGGTGCATTGGAAGCAAAAAAACGCTTGGAGAATAAGGTGAGGTCTGTTGAGTTGCGCTCTCATGAAAATGGGCATGGAGTTGATACGTATGTGTTGCAGAGCATTCTTAGTGAGATCGAATGATTCTGACTGAAATTGTTGACTTTACAAACTGTATTTTTTGGAGTGAAAGCATTTTAGCTGAATAAAAGGCCTAATCTGGTAATAATAGACTAGTTTAGATAGTAACAACGCTGGGCGTGCTTGATTTTTGGGTAGGGTTGAATATTTAAAGAACCTGGCACTAAAATCACATCTCAAGATGCTACAACAGGTATTAAGTAGTGTTACATACTTTGACTCTGAATCGCTTGAAAAGCTTACTAGTTATTTCAGGGAGGTTGAATTTAAGAAAGGAGTACCTTTTGCTAAGAAAGGAGAGTACTCAAAAAAAATTGCTTTTATTCAATCGGGGGTTTTGAGAGCTTACTACAGCAATGATAAGGGTGAGCAATACAATAAGACCTTCTTTACAAACAACAGTTTTGTAGGAGCTTACTCATCACTAATTACGGGGAAACCAAATAAGATTGATATTGACTGTTTGACAGATAGTAGATTACTTATTGCAGAATTTGGTAAAATCACTGCTTTATATGACCAATTTCCAAAAATAGAGAGGTTAGCTCGCGTATTGGCAGAGCAGTTTTTTGTGTCAAAAGAAAAAAGAGAAATTGAATTGGTCACTTTAGAGGCGAAAGATCGCTATGCAATTTTTCAGGAGGAACATTCTGGGCTAGAGCAGCTTATTCCACAATATCATATTGCCTCCTATCTGGGTGTTAGCCCCATTCAATTAAGTAGGATAAGAGCTCAGAAGTAAACTGGTGAATCAAAATTGCTTTACATATGTAAATGAAATACTTCACATTTAGTATGACTTTTGTATTGCAATAAATCGAAACTATTGATTCATATTCCTGCTGTAGGATGGAGAATTACATCCACCTTGCTTTTGTAAATAACTACTTTAAGCTCTAGCCCAAGTTTTGGAGTTCAGTGTTTGTTGACAGATTGCAGAGGGGTCGAATCGTAAAATTCAGAAGAACTATTTGCAATCTATGAGAATATCTGGCAATAAGGTGCTAATCACTGGAGCAACAGCAGGCATAGGAGAGGCGTTGACGAAGAAATTTGTCAGTCTCGATAATAAGGTGATTGCTGTTGGACGAAATGAAAAAAAACTTGCTGAGCTTACTCAAGAAGATAAACGAATCATTCCATTTAGATGTGATATTTCACAGCCAAACGATCTGGATAAACTGATAATGTTTGTGGAGCAAAATCACTCCGATACCAACATTTTGGTTAACAATGCGGGTATACAATTCAATTATGATTTTGCGATTGAGCCGCAGCTTTTGGGTAAAATAGAGCAGGAAGTCAAAGTGAACTTTTTAGCGCCCTTGCAATTGATCTCTCTAATGCTGCCAATGCTAAAAAATAATGACAATGCGGCTATTGTCAATGTTTCTTCTGGCCTAGGCTTGGTTCCAAAAAAACAGGCACCCGTGTACTGTGGAACAAAAGCAGGTATTCATATTTTTTCGAAAGCCCTCCGGTATCAACTAAAGCATACAAAAGTGTTTGAAATCATACCTCCCTTAGTGGATACCCAGATGACCGCTGGACGAGGAAAAGATAAAATTAGCACGGAGCAGTTAGCCGAGGAGTTTGTAGGCGCATTTAAGAAAGACAAATACGAAGTGAGTGTGGGTAAAATCAGTCTCTTGAAGCTGATCAATCGCATAAGTCCCACCTTAGCAGATAAGATTATGAAAAATGGTGGAGAGAGGTGAGGCCGTTAATAAAGATAATGCTAGTGTTGGTGTCGGTTTTCGCATCAACTTTTGCAATGATACGGTTGCTTGGCCTATTTACATCAGATGATGTTGAAGTTTGGTTAAAATCTGCGTCATTAATTGACCCGAAATATGTCGCGATAATAGTCATTCTGCTACTATCCATAGATATCTTCATTTTTGTGCCTACACTAACAATATGTATTCTGTCAGGCTATTTTCTAGGTTTTTCTATAGGCGGAATAAGTGCAATTATTGGACTAATGATAGCAGGTTCTATTGGTTACTGGATAAGCAGATCCTTTGGAGAAAGTTTGCTGAGTAAGGTTATATCATCTCAAGAAAAA
>JABSPG010000214.1 GCA_013214445.1 Ekhidna sp.
CGGATATTGTGCGTCTCCAGCCAGGTCAACAAGTACTAGTAAGCCTAGATGCATACAGCAATGAGTCTACAGTTTTTGAGGCGCATATCACACGAATATTTCCTCAGAAGGATGCGAGAACACGAACATTCACCGTACATGCCGATTTCAAGGAGCTGCCAGAAAGACTATATGCCGGGCTTGCAGGCGAAGCAAATATCATCATCAATGTTGCGGATCAGGCATTGACCATTCCTCGCGGTTATCTTATTTCTGATAACCAGGTAAATACCGATAATGGTCTCATAACCATTGAAGTAGGCCGAAGAAATATGGAGCTAGTTGAAGTTCTATCGGGTCTAGACACCACCACCAATTTGCTTCCCCCTCAATGATGAATTGGTCGGTTATATTATCCATCTCCAGAACTCATTTGCTATCACGGATGAAGCAGACCATCATCGCTGCACTTGGTGTAACGTTCGGAATCGGAACGTTCATCATACTGGTTAGTTTTATGACTGGACTTAATGGCTTGCTTGATGGACTTATCCTGGATCGAACACCACATGTGCACATATTTAATGAGATCAAGCCTAGCAAACGTCAGCCAGTACATTTTTTTGATCCATATGACGATTCATTTAATCTGATCCATTCTGTCAAACCGAAATTCCGAGGAGAGAAAATCAATAACGCACTGCCACTTATGGAGTTATTGAAGTCGGATGATAGAGTAAAAGGCATAACCCCAGCTGTGAAAGCTCAAGTCTTCTATTCGGCAGGCATGTTGGAGCTGAATGGGCTCTTGAACGGAGTAAATGTCATGGAAGAGGAGCGTTTATTCAATCTGGAAGATTACATTTTTGAAGGGATACCCAAGGTACTGCACCAGACTTCAAACGGAATTCTTATTGGCAAGGGAGTGGCAAAAAAACTCTCGCTAACGGTAGGGGACAATGTACAGGTGATCTCCTCAAAGGGCGACTTATTTCAGTTGAAGATTGTTGGATTTTATCAAAGCGGCTTGGCAGAGATAGACAATGTACAAAGCTATGTCAATCTGAAGACGGCTCAGCAGATCTTGGGCGAAGGTGATAGCTACATCACTAGTTTGAATGTCAAGCTTCATGACTTGGAAGAGGCGCCCCGTATGGCTAGGCAGATTGAACGGGGATATGACCTAACCGCCATTGATATCAATGAGGCGAATGCACAGTTCGAAACGGGGACGACTATTCGAAACCTCATCACTTATGCAGTTTCGATCACGTTACTGATAGTTGCAGGATTCGGTATCTACAACATCCTAAATATGCTGATCTACGAGAAAATGAATGATATCGCCATTCTAAAAGCAACAGGCTTTTCTGGGAGAGATGTGAAGTACATCTTCATCATACAAGCTTTGCTAATCGGGCTCTCAGGAGGAGTTCTCGGCTTGATTTTCGGATACTTTGTTTCTCTCCTGATTGACCACACACCCTTCGTAACGGAAGCACTACCGACCATCACTACCTTTCCAGTCAACTGGAACCCCATGTACTACATAATAGGGATCGCTTTTGCGCTTGCTTCCACCTTCTTGGCTGGCTATCTACCGGCCAGCAGAGCAGAACAAATCGATCCAGTTGAAATAATTAGAGGACAATGACGGGTCACGCAATCCCCAGTGTTCTTAGAGCAGAGAAGATCAATAAGTATTTCACAGATCCAGTCTCTTTTCACGTGTTAAAAGATGTATCCCTAGAGATAAAAAAAGGGGAATTTGTTTCCATCATGGGAAAATCGGGGTGTGGTAAATCTACCTTGCTATACGTGCTATCCACGATGGATACGAACTATAGCGGCAAACTTTACCTCGATAATAGATTGCTAACTGGACAAGGAGGAGAAGCGCTGGCTAGCATTCGAAATGAGTATATTGGATTCATTTTTCAGTTCCATTATTTACTTCCTGAGTTTTCGGTGGTAAGAAATGTGATGTTGCCGGGACTGAAACTAGGCCTTAAATCAGCTGAAGAAGTATATCAGGATGCTATGGAGAAGTTACGGCTGCTTGGAATCGCTAATCAAGCAGAAAAGTTGGCTTCTCGGATTTCTGGAGGCCAAAAGCAACGAGTAGCCATTGCCAGATCATTAATCAATTCACCAAAACTTATCATGGCAGATGAACCTACTGGCAATCTGGATAGTAAAAATGCCGATAATGTGTTTCATCTTCTGCGTGACCTCAGTCATCAGGAAGGCCTTTCTTTGTTGGTTGTTACGCATGATCAAGATTTTGCCAATCAAACCGATCGAATCATTACCATGGAGGATGGAAGGATTATGTCAACAGCATGATCATATTTACCTAAGCATCTGACGTTTCAGTATATTCGAAAATAAGGACTTCAGGAATTCAAGCTGAACATCGAAAAGCTCTTAACTAAGTCACATAAGTTTTCATTTCACTTTGATTACTTCACCAAAATTCCTACCAGATTCTTAGCTTTACTCGTTCAATAAATATAGTTAAATGAAATACGTTTTTTTAGCATCAACTCTTCTTCTGAGCCTTTCATCAATTGCCCAATGTGACACGTGCGACTTACCAAAACCGGCTGATTACTGCTATACAGACTCCCTCTTTGCTGGGTACTGCGCTTCTTTTATGGAGGATGGAGACAGTTTTCAATTTACAACCGGAAAGAAACCAGTCACCGTGCCACTTGCTGAAGAAACAGATACAGAATACTTTCTTAGCCTCGCCAACAATAAAAAGCTTAAAATCAAGTCAAAAGATTTGCTCTTCCTACAGCTTGCTACAAAAGACTGGGCTACTGCAAAAATGACGCTGGGTTACGAAATTGATGCACAAGGCCTAGGTATCAAAATCATTGAAGAAGGAACAGGTACTGTGCCGCTAAAGGGTGACAACATCAAAGTTCACTATACTGGCCTTTTGCTGGACGGGAGTAAGTTCGACAGCTCAGTGGATCGAGGCAGACCCTTCGAATTTGTGCTGGGTGCTGGCAGGGTGATCAAAGGATGGGACCAAGCATTTGCAAAGTTGAAGCGAGGGACCAAAGCTAGAATCCTAATACCTTCTGAGCTTGGTTATGGATCCCGAGGAGCTGGGGGAGGAGCAATCCCTCCAAATGCTACATTGATTTTTGAAGTGGAGTTGATAGAGTGACGGTACAGATTCCTTAGTTAGTAGCAGTTGGTAACAAGAACCTATGTTAGCATAAAATGGATACGTATCTTGATCTAATGATCCCCAATTGATGAATGCATTGTTTTAATTTATCGTTTACTGCGCCTATATTCGTCCAAAGAATTGTGATGAAATGAAGAGGGTAGCATCAAGTACAAGCACCGACAAGTTCAAAAAGGAGCTTTATGAGAAGGTTCGGGACTACTTCGAAGGAAGCAATAGGTCAAAACTAGCAAATGGGCAAATGTGGGCAAAGCTGATCATTGCAGCCGTGTGGTGGTTAGGAAGCTTGGCATTGGTCTACACCAGCACTTCGACTTTGAGCTTTGTATTGTTTTATGGATTACACCTACTATCACATGCATTTATCCTATTGAATATTGCGCATGATGCAAATCACTTTGCTATCGTCGAAAACAAGTTTTTTGGCAGGGTGCTTCGCTACTCGTTTGATCTCTGTGGAATTAGCTCCTATGTCTGGCGTCAGCTTCACAATGTGCAGCATCACAATAACATGAATGTTAATAAAGAGGATGACGGACTAGCCACACGTGGCATACTCAGATATACGCCGTTCGCCAAAAGGTTGAAAATACATCGATTTCAGCACCTTTATGTATTCTTAGCCTATGCATTGTTTTCCATTGACTACATCCTATTTAAGGATTTTGAAAGTCTTTTCTTTCCCTTTCTGGATGGATTAAAAGGTAAGAAGCACTCGAAAATCACGATTCTAAAGATCGTTGCTTTCAAAATATTCTATATCTCTTATACGCTGATTATTCCAATTTTCGTACTTGGATTTGCTCCAACTTTGGTACTGCTGTCGTTCGTTTGTTGGCAGCTAATCGTAGGCATGATAGGAGCAACAGTCATTCAGGTTTCTCATCAGTCCAGATCGAACGAATACCCAGCTTCAACTCATGATTACGAAGATTTTGTCTACCACGTCTTTGCAACTACCGTTGATCACTCGTACAATAGTTCTATTGCAGATTGGTGTTTTGGAGGCCTGCATCTTCACGTGCTCCACCACCTTGTTCCTCGAATCTGTCACACGCATTACAGAGAATTAACAGCAAACGTCATAGAGCCAGTCGCCAAAAAACACAACATTTCTTATCGAACAAAGAAAACTTTTTTCGAGGCGATACGGGAACATTACCTACATCTTCGTAACCTTGGCTTGAAAACAGCTTAACCTAAATCACCATGTTTACTAATTTGCCTTATAATTAGTAGCATGAAACACTTTTAAAATGTAACCTAACACTAGTTAATGACCAGAATACAAGATTTTTTAGATCAATGGGTAGAGAAATTTCCTGAAAAATTACTTTTTGAATTTCTAGATCTCAATGGAGTCAGCCAGGAGAGATATACCTATGCAGAGTTTGACAGAGCTAGCCGAATCATCGCTTCCAATCTTGCGAAGGACTATGATTTTAAGAAGGATGATCGTATACTCATTACCTATCCACCAGGGATAGAAATGATATGTTCTTTTTTCGCTTGTGTTCGTCTAGGTCTCATCCCTGTACCGACATACCCGCCAACTTCATCTGGCTTTCAGGCTGCATATTATAAAATGGAGCATATAGCCAACGATTGTGGAGCGGCGGCAGTGCTGACCAATGGTGATTATTATTGGTCACTGAAGCTTAATCTAGATAGAAACAATATATCTGCTAAAACCAAGCTATCAAAAATTCCTTGGATTAACACCTCTCAATACACCAAAGAGTCTGAGGTTACAGGCTATGAAAAGGAAAGTTCATTTCTATTTCTTCAATACACTTCGGGATCTACTACCGATCCAAAGGGTGTGATGATTAGTCACGAAAACCTGATTAGCAATACCAACGCTGTTCTTTCCAAGCCTCCGATAGGGGTATCGTGGCTTCCACAGTACCACGATATGGGTTTAATTGGCTATCACCTATTCATGATTGTGAAAGGAGGAACCAATTATGGATTCTCCACACTGGATTTTATCCGTAGGCCTGCATTATGGCTTGAACTAATTAGCAAGCATAAAGCTACTCACACTTCAGCACCAAACTTTGCATATGACTATGCGCTGCAGCCGGGCAAAATCCCTGATGACACATTCGAAAATCTTGATTTAAGTTCCATCGAGATGATGATGTCTGCGGCAGAACCTGTTCGTGTAGATATCTATGAGAAATTCTATGAGAAATTTAAAAGCAGAGGTTTACCTAAAGACGCTTATTGTGCTGCTTATGGATTGGCTGAAAATACCCTTGCCGTCTCCAATTACGGTACTACTAGCGTAAAGCTAAGGACTGATTCCCTTAAGAATCATGAATTCGAGCTTGCCAATGGAGAGGATGAGCGAGTAACTCAAATCATGAGTTGTGGAGCGCCATTAGCAGAACAAGTGGTGAAAATCGTAGATCCTGATAAGTGTATTGACTTGGGCGAGGATAAAATTGGGGAGATTTGGTTGGATGGACCATGTAAAGGAATGGGTTACTACCGTAAACCTGAGGTCAATAAGGAGGTTTTTGCAGCCAAGCTTGTTGATTCAAATGGCAGTGCATCTCAGAGTTTTCTACGAACTGGTGACCTTGGCTTCATGCACAAAGGTGAGCTCTATGTCTGTGGGCGCGTCAAGGATATGATCATCATTCGCGGAGCGAATTATTATCCTCATGATATTGAAGAAATAGTTGAAAACTCGAATAAGACCATTCGATCAGGTTACGTAGCAGCATTTCCAATTGAGGATGATGGAGAAGAGAAACTTGTGATTGTCGCCGGTATAAAAAACAAGAACAAGATTCCTGATCATGATCTCATCGCAGATCAAATACGTGAGAAACTGAATATTATACCTTCAAACATCACGTTTACAACTACTCGTTGCATTCCGAGAACTTCATCTGGGAAGATCATGCGTAGTAAAGCAAAGCAACTTTGGACAGCAGGTGAACTTGAAGTTATCGAGAATCATGCAATGGTTGAAGTTGACACTGAATCGGCGGCTCCAAGATTAAAAGATACTCCATTTGCTGAAATATTTGCCAAGTACAACCTTCGAGGGGATGAAACCTATTCATTGGTGCATTTGCTGGATTCCTTAGACTTGGTTGTACTGATCCATGATGTAAAGGAACTACTCAAGGACCATGGAGCTGAAAAAATGTCATCTGAAATTGATGCGCGTTTACTCCAAGAAATCAGTGTTTCTGAATTTTTTAACCTTATGGAGCAATTTAGGAATTCTTCCTACCTGGCCATCAATAAGTTAAAGAAGACAATCCTAAAACTTCAGAAGGAGCACAATGCTTTCGAACAAAAGAGAATGGTAGAAGATACCAAGCTTACCTTTGTTATGGAAAAGCCTGTTTATGATCCTGAGCATCTGAAAAGTGGCAAAATTCTATTGACAGGTGGAACCGGTTTCCTAGGACCATTTATTCTCAAAAGCCTTCTAGAACAAACGGATGAAACCATTTATGTTTTAGTTAGAGGTGAGAGTGATGAGAAGGCAAGAGCTCGACTACTGGAAGCATTCTCTATGTCTAGTATTCCTGAGGAATCATTTTTAGAAGAATTCAATAAGCGTGTAATCCCTACATGTGGTGACTTATCCAAGCCTAACCTTGGACTTAGCAATGAAAAATGGGACCAGTTGGCTAATGAAGTTCACACCATTTATAACAACGGTGCACT
>JABSPG010000215.1 GCA_013214445.1 Ekhidna sp.
CACTGCAGAAACCAAATTCAGCTTACTAAAAGTCAAGTGGTTACGATTTATCTTCTACGTTTCCTTGTTCCAGGTCTGGTCTTACTACACACATATCGTATTGACAACACTGGAACTTGTACCTGCAAGTGATGTTTTCGGCTGGTTTTTAGTGGTGTTGGATCTGGTTTTAGTTAATGGTCTCATTTTCATTGCCATGAAATATCCAGAATTAGCCACAGGTGTTTCAGCTCTGAAGGACCGCATCAAAAATTATCCTGAAGAAAAATACCAGTATTCAAAACTTGAAGCTCCGAAAGCGCAAAAGATTATTCAGGAGATCAGACAGTTCGTAGAAGAACAAACGGCTTATCGAAATGCTGAGCTTTCATTGGGCGATGTGGCAACCTCCACAGGCTATGAATCAAAGTTGATCTCTCAAGCCATCAATCAGTACCTGAAATTAAACTTCAAGCAATACGTCAATAAGGTGCGACTAGAGGCAGCAGAACGCATGCTCTCCTCCTCAGATCATGCTGAAATGAGAATCAATGAAATCATGTACGCAGTTGGGTTCAACTCGAAATCTGCTTTCAGCACGCTATTCAAGGAAAAGAACGGATGCACACCCAATGAGTACAGGAAGAATAGAAATAAAGCTGTGGTCTAGGTCCGAACAGGTTATGTAATTTAGTGATATTGTAGCAGCAGCTTTCCACATTACCTGACAACCCAACCCATGAAAAAAATACTACTCGGTGTTCTTGCAATCGGATTTATAATCTTGGCCATTTTCTTATTTAACCTGGGTCAGCGACCGGATCGGGACTACCCTTCATTCCCCCTCGATCCTGAAAATAACGCCGCTACAGTGCATGACAGCATTCCACTGAGAGATGTCGTGGGGACGGGAAACAACTGGGACGGAGTAATTACCATCTTCGATCCCAACACCTACAAAATCATAAAAAAAATTAGCGCCTTGCCAGACCGAGAAGAACGATTTAATGAGATCTACTCAGGCTTTAAGCGAAGGCTGGCTGCTGGATTCATTCGAGAGTTTATCGGTGAAGGCAATGATCAGTTGGTGGACGATATGTTCACCTCTAATGATGGCAGGTATATCTATGCTTCCAGGCCCAGTTTCGCTGATGTGGTAGCACTGGACGTAAACTCCGGAGAAATCGTCTGGCGCACACCTGTAGATGGGCTCAGAACGGATCATTCTGCCATTTCACCGGATGGGAAGATCTTTTTGGTTTCAGCCTCCACAGCGCGAAAAGTACACGCTATTGATGTGGAGACCGGTAAAATTGTCGGTGAATTTGAATCGGGAGATCAACCGCATGAGAATACCTACTCAGAAGACGGCAAGCGTATCTATCACGCCAGCATCGGAAAGGTCTTTGTCTCCTCCCCTAGCCTGGACTTTTTAAAAGGAGATCGATGGCTTCAAATCGTTGATGCGGAGACGTACGAAGTGATCCGACGTGTAGACATGAAGGAAAAGCTGGAAGAGGCAGGTTATGAGCTGATGGATAGAGCCATCCGCCCCATGGCCATCACCAAAGACGAGAAGTTTGCGTACTTACAAATCTCCCTGTTTCACGGATTTTTCGAATACGACATTGAAAACGACCGCATCACCCGAAAACTGGACTTGCCCACGCCTCAGGATCTAGCACCCGGTGATCACTTGCTCAATTCCGGTCACCATGGGATCGCCTTAAGTGGAAACGATAGCACCATTTGCGTGGCAGGGACGATGGACGGTTACATCGCAATGGTGGACCGAGCCACGTTTGAATACTCGACCATCAAACTCTCCGATGACCCAAAAGAAGCCAAACCCTACTGGGCCACTTCCAGCAAAGACGGAACAAAGTCGTACGTTTCCATCAGTGGACTGGATAAGGTTATGGTTGTCGATTATGCTACTCGGGAAGTAGTCGCAGAGGTACCTGTGGGCAACCATCCGCAACGGGTGAGAAATGGACAGCTACGATTGAAGTAGGCTATTTAGATATCATTGAATACCAGCATTTTAATAACAAGGCACTGTGAGAGAAGTAACGCGCATCACATAAATTTTGGCGGTAATTAAACCTTTACAAGAAAACACAGTCTAAGGGTGAAATCAATAATGATAGTAAGTATGAACAAAGTAGCTTATCTGACAGTTTTCGCAATCTTTCTCTGTGCAGCATGTAATGAAGAAGAACAAATTTTGCCAGACAATGGAATACCAATAGTTAAGTCCGAATCCTCATATACTGTTCTAAAAGAAGAAAATATCACCTATGCTGATGGACTTAGTCATAATGCAACAAGCAATTCCTCCTTTGCAATTCCGCTAAAATTAGATTTATACTACCCTGATAATAATTCTAGCAATAGACCTGTTTTTATGTTTATTCATGGTGGTGGATTTAGAGGCGGAATAAAGACTAAACCCGAAATTATAGAGATGGCTAATTATTATGCTTCAAGAGGATGGGTATTTGCGTCAATAGATTATCGAACGGTAGAAGAACTTGGTACAATACAAGGCATGACTCAAGCAGAAGTATTATCTCACTATAGAGGACTTGCGCCTGAAGAATGGATTGAAAACAGTTTTGAAGGAGCAGAAAGCGCAGATGAAGTACAGCAAGCTACCGCTATGTATCTCGCCCAGCGAGATTCAAAAGCAGCTCTCAGATGGCTTGTGGCAAATGCTGATTCTTACAATATAAATACTGGCTACATCACAGTAGGTGGCGCTTCTGCCGGAGCTATCACGACAATTGCGTTGGGAATTTCAAATCAAGAAGACTTTAGAGACGAAATTACCATTAGCGATGATCCTACCCTTTCTACTACCAATTTAAACGAATCTTATGTAGTGAGAAGCATGGTTTATTTCTGGGGTTCAAATCTAAAATTAGATGTGTTTGAAGCAGTATATAATTTGAATCAATATGACAGATATGACGTCAATGATCCTGAATTATTCATGGGGCATGGTACAGCTGAGGATCTTGTCACTCCTTATGAAGAAGCACTCGAACTGCAAAGCATATACAACTCTATAGGTATATACAATGAACTTGCAACCCTACTATTGCCCAATGGTGATCCCGCGGGGCATGGAGCTTGGAATGCAATAGTAGATGGAAAAGGTCTATTCGAATTGTCTTTTGATTTTTTAGTTGACAGACAACAATTGATTCTGGAATAAAGACTATTTCTCTAGATCCAGAACCCGGTGATAACTTGTTCAATTCTGGTCACCACGGGACCTTCTTAAGTGGGCTGGATAAGGTCATGGTTGTCGATTATGCGACTCGGCAAGTAGTCGCAGAGGTACTTGTGGGCAACCATCCGCAACGAGTTAGAAACGGGCAGCTACGGTTGAGGTAGGCTACAAAAAGCATTAAAAGAGTCCGATAGTGAATTTTTACCGAAGGATTAAAACAAACCTTTAGCTATCACTAAGTAAGCAAAGCAAATGGATTGCTGCTCTTACTGTTAATTTTGATATGTCTAAGCGGTATATTTGATGAATAAGGAGAGTATTCCTTATATTAATCCTCTGCATAATTGACGGATGAGAATAATAACTTTGTTGATTTTACTTGTCTTTTCCGAAAGTTGCCCTTGTCAGAAACTACCAAAGAACTACGGAAACCTAGAGACCGAACTATTTCTTTCTCAAATTCCTAACAATTCACTTGTGGTAGCATTTGGAGGAAGTGAAGGAGGTAATACATTCGCCAACGAACAAAATAGAGATATCCGACAAGACTTCCTTAATCGTGGGTTTCATTTCGTTTCCATAGGCTACTTCGGAACAAAAGGGCTTCCAAAACGCCTTGATCGCATCTCGCTCAGTGCAGTAAACGACACCATTCATAACATTAGCCATGACCTTGGAATAGGATATTCGGATATTTTATTGGTTGGAGGTTCAAGAGGTGGAGAGCTTGTTTTAAACCTGGCAGGTCCTTTTAGTTTCATGGGTGTAATTGCAATGGTACCTTCAAACATCACTATTCCCAACCATAATAATAAGAAAACCACTTCCTCTTGGACCTTTAATGACATAGAAGTTCCTTACTTCGATATTGATAAAATATTGATACGATACAAAGGATGGTCAAAGGCTATAGAAGAATCATTAACAACTCAGCACCAAAATAACCCAGCATTAATTCCGATTGAAAACATTAATGGATTTGTCCTGCTAACATCTGGAAAGTTGGATGAGCTGTGGCCATCCTACAAAATGTGTAACATTATGATTGATCGCTTGAATAAGAAGAACTTTAAATTCCCATTTGAACACATTGCTTTTAATGATGGCCATAGTTCTTCGAGCCACTGGCCCGATATTTTTAAGTTTCTTGATGATCAACTGGTAAGAAACAAGAAATGATATTCATAAGAGGTACCTTCATCCACAAGCTTACTGAGCTATTTGAAAAGTCAATCTTACGGATGGCTTAAAAAAAATAAGGCAGCCAAAATAGGTAATGAAAGAATCCAAGGAGATTTGTCCCATAAATCAAGAAGCATGGAGGGAGTGGCTTTCGTCCAATCATGACCAAGAAGATGCGGTTTGGTTGATCTATTTTAAAAAAAACTCACCTAAACATAACCTCAGCTGGAGCGATGCAGTGGATGAGGCGCTTTGCTTCGGATGGATTGACAGTGTCATCAGGAAAATAGATGCTGATAGCTACAAACAGTACTTCACTAAAAGAAAACCAAAAAGCAACTGGTCTAAAGTCAATAAGGACAAAGTCAAAAACCTGATTGACCAAGGGCTAATGCAGCAGGCTGGATATCAAAGTATCCAAATTGCGAAAGAAAATGGCTCTTGGAACAATCTTGATGCCGTGGAGGCACTGATAATTCCTGAAGATCTAAAACTGGAATTTTCCAATTATGAAGGATCATTTGAGTACTTTATAAGTCTGAGTGATTCCTCCAAAAAAATACTGCTGTACTGGGTAATATCTGCCAAGAGACCCGAAACCAGGAGAAAGCGAGTCTTAGAGATCGCCCAAAATGCTAGCAATAGCACCAAACCAAAACCATTTAGGTGAAGGAGAGCATCGATAAGCCTAGCCAGTCGCACTTACTGGCCTACTTGCAAAGCCTGATGCGATAAGATACTTTAGTAAACTTAGGATTCTTATAGATAGATCCTCAAACCAATAGTCAATGAAAAACAGCTTGATCTACATTCAATGGATCGTCATTTCAATGCTATTTAGCATTGCCTCGGGATGTGCTTTTGTGGAAAATCGTCAACGAGAAGTCAAGTTATCAGCGTCCGTACCTGAGATTGAAAAAAGTAGGGAGGTCAAGATATTGACGGTCTTTTTCGGACTCGACAATGCCTTGCCCCGGCAAGCAAGGATCTTTTATAAAGATGGGTTTGGCAAAGATGGAATGCCGGTGGTTTTTTCGCACGAGATCGAACCGAGCTCGTTGGATGCTTCTGACTTTTCCATAACAACCAAAAGCGGCGAAGTTTATCCAGTAGAAGCCGTCACCTTGCTACCAGCCGAGGAAGAGTTTGAACTGAGAACAGTATTACTAATAGGCGACTATGGCAATCACCCAGAGAATCCACCCCTTCAACTTGAAATAGTTGATGATCTGATGACGAGAACAGGTGTCAACTACAAAGGCCAGTCACAAAAGGTGATTCCCTTAGAACAAGGCCCCATTTTGAGTTACGCTGAATATTTCACCTTTGACGAAACCTACCCGTACATAGAGAGTGGGATTGGATGCGATTGCCCCAAAGAGTCAACCAAAATGATCGTGAAAGCGGTATGGGCAGGAGGTGTAAGAGCTGTAAATGGTGATGAACTTGGAGCAAATGAATTGAATGCGTTTCAGGTTACACTCGTGCAGGGAGCAGACACTGTCACTGTGACGCCTTATCAACTAGCCGATTTATCCGATGGAGATAACAATACGGACCTGTGCTTAAGTGAATCCGGAATCCCAGTAAAGCTGGAAGTAAAAGAAAATACGGCTATTGATCCTCGAAACGACAAGAACCCCAGAACTGCAATTGAGATCGTAAGCAGATGGTAGGCGTAGCTTTTATATCTAAATAGCCACTTCAAAGTAAAGTTGAAAAACACCGAAACTAGAACTCACGTTTAATTGACCCATCAAAACTTGAAAATACTAATCCTTACCATATCATTCCTCAATCTCCATCCCATCTGCGGTCAGTCAGTTTCCATAGAAAAATTCGAACAAATAGGATTAAGCAAAGAAGAAGTAAATGCAGAGGCTTACAGACAGTTGATCCAAGATTTCTATTGGAGTACTAACGATGAAACTGCTCCTTTTGGCAATGAAACCGGCTTGGAGACTTTCTATCTCTTCAAAGAATGGCGGCAGGAGAATGAACAAGAAGGCCCTTTAGTCTTTCTAAGCGATCTTATCGCAGGCTGGGATCTTTCTGCATTTGATCTTAGTGAACTAGATGAAGACAAAATCAGAAAGTACCTCCAAGTCCATAGTCACAACAGTCGCACTAAGACGTTGGAAGATATGCCAGCACATACCCA
>JABSPG010000216.1 GCA_013214445.1 Ekhidna sp.
GCTAAAGGCTTCATTTCGGCCATCGGCGGGTCTGCGGGAGGAAAATTATCCGTATACTGCATCGCAAGAAATTCATCATTTCCTTTCCAGCTGCTCCCCGATCGATTGATGTATTTTTCTAGAATAGGCAACCCTTTATCGTCTATCGGGTAGATACCCGGGAATGAAAAGGATCCGATCTTCATATTGATGTCATAGTAGAAAAATCGTGACGGTTGAAAGAACTTTACCACCAATAGATTTTCATCCATCTTCGGGAAATCAAGTTTCAACAAGACACTAGTCGGCTGCTTTACCAACGTATCTACAGAAGCTGGTTTAATGGTCTTATGCTCTTCGGACTCATACCCAGATTGGGCCAAAAACTCAAACTGCCAGGAGGCCAGCGAATCAGTATATACTTTCAGAAAAACACTGTTCGCATTTTCTCCACCCACGACCCTGTGCAACAGTCTTACTTCAAATGCTTTGTCGTACTGCCAAGCTACATTCACTCGACTAAAATTGATCGCCGAAGCATAAAATGCCGCTAAACAAGTGAAAGAGATGAATAATAAAACAAGCTTTTTCATGAACAATCCAAATTAGCTATATAATTGATTTTCTTTGTGGTCTTGTAGAGAAAAATAAGGAATAGACGAAGTATGAGTGTATACACCACTGAAATTGCATCGGACAAAATACCTTCAGATAATGTGATCCATCAGCGGTTGCTTTCTGCCTACCACTACGCAAAACCATTTATTAAAGGTGATTTGCTTGAGCTTGGTTGTGGAGAAGGACGAGGCGTGGAACTGCTCGCTCCCATAGCTGATTCATATGTAGGGATCGACAAAATTCAGGGAGTGATTGATGGACTTGCCAAACGGTTTCCTCAGTATCAATTCATGAGTGGCGTTTTTCCTCCGTTTCCTTTTGAAGACAACCAATTTGACACCATAATCACCTTTCAGGTGATCGAGCATGTCAGGAAAGATGATGCTTTCATTAAAGAAATTCACCGTGTACTGAAGCCAGGCGGCAAGGCACTGATCACCACTCCTAACATCCGGATGACACTCTCGAGGAACCCCTGGCATGAGCGTGAATACACCGGAAATGAACTCACTGAGCTTTGCAAAAAGTACTTCAGCTCAGTAGAGATGAAAGGGATAGCCGGAAATGACAAAGTGATGAGCTATCATGAGCAAAATCGGGCTTCCGTTCAAAAAATCATGCGATATGATGTTTTGAACTTACAATACCGACTACCTGCCAGCTTACTACGAATCCCCTATGACATTCTCAATCGCATGAATAGAAATAAGCTAAATGAGTCAGATGATGAACTGGTAAAATCCATTACTTGGAACGATTTTAAATTAGCTGACCAAAACGAACACAACCTTGATTTATTCTGTTTGCTAACCAAGTAGCAAAATTTTGTTACCCCTTTTTTAGGTTACCATTTATAAACAGAATAATATGTCGAATTCATTAATAACAGAACTCAATCAACTACTATCCAATTTTCATGTGTACTATCAAAACACAAGAGGGGCACACTGGAACATCAAAGGTCCAAGGTTTTTTGAATTACATGCCAAGTTTGAAGAGTTGTACACAGAGGCATTAACAAACATTGATGATATTGCTGAACGAATCTTGACCATCGGTGGCAGTCCTGATCATACATTGGAAACCTACCTGGAAAAGTCGGTAATCAAATCAGTAAAGAACGAGTCAAATGATGAGTCACTGGTAAAAATGATTGTAGAAAACCTTTCTGCTTTAATTTCACAGGAGAATAAAGTAAAAGAACAGGCCGTTAAAGATGGAGATAGTGAGACTGAGGATATGATGATCGGTTTGGTGAATGTTCAAGAAAAAACGAAATGGATGTTTAATTCCTGGTTAGGCAAGTGAAAAAACAATACATACATTATCTGAGATACCTGCTTCCAGCACTGCTGATTGCAGGTATTTTTATTTCTGCCCCAGCTCAGAATAAAAAGAAGCGCAAGAAAATTGCATCTGTTATACAAACAGGGAAATCTTACATAGGCACACCCTACAAATGGGGCGGCATGTCCAAGAGCGGCATTGACTGCTCCGGATTGATCTATAATTCGTACAAGACCATCGGTGTGAAGCTTCCACGAACCGCCAAGGAGCAATCCAAGGTGGGAAATAAAAAGGGTTGGGAGGGCATCAGAGAAGGAGACCTGGTCTATTTCAAGTTTAAGGAAAAAGGCAAAAAGCGATGGTACCACAGTGGCATGATCAGCCATGTATCTAAAGGCAAAATTCTATTCATTCATGCCTCCTCCTCCAGGGGGGTGGTAGAGTCCAACCTGATGAGTGACTACTACAAGAAAAATGTGAAGAATTTCAGGAGGGTGATTAAGTGATCAGAATAGTACCTGATTGATCAATGCAACGCTGAAGATACTTAGTAGGAACCAACCGATAAACCCCTGAAGAATACACACGTACCTGGCTAAACCACTAGTAGGTATTGTGCCAAAACCCAACGTAACGAAGGAATTTAGACTCAAGGTAACTGCGTTTACAAGACTGAGAAGGAATAAACCAACAGCAGACAGTAGCGCTTTACCTGTGCCCGACTCATGCTTGTTATATGCTGATTTGAGATTTTCTAAAAGTTTTGTCTTGCTCATCACATCCCACTCGCTGGGAAAGAAGAAGTAGAATGCGGCAAAGGCCAGAATGATGTAAAATGAGATTACCAATGCTTTGGCAGGAGACGTGCCATAGTCCGTGTACCATTCCAGCAGCTGATTGAGCCTCCATTTAAAGAAGTCTCGCAGGGTGCCTCCATTCTTGGCCTCATACTCATACTTCATGGTCATAATGGACTGTATCTCTCTGTAAACCGAATTCGCTGCATCGATCTCCCCGCGTTCTCGATAGGTTTTATAGAACATGTTATAGTACGAGAGCAAACTACGCAAGCGATCAGGGTATTGCATCTCATCATAAGATCTGCCAAAGTAATGAAGCCCTCCTTGCATATGGAATCCAGCGGAACTTTCGAATCTCAATAAATCATCAACTAAAAAGATTTTATGCCCTTCGAATTGCCTCCAGTTGATATTTACAAAAAGTTCTGGAAAAATAGCTTCACGAAGACCCAAAGCCTTTGGAGTATTAAATCGATTCTCAATAATTGTCAGGTTTTCATTGACTACTAATCCTGATAGGACTAGAGTATTGGCAAATACATTCTTCCGTATGTTGAGTGTATTTATGTCGCCTGAGATCACAATTTTCTGAATATTATTAAAATTTGGATTAACCATTGCGTTATACTGACCTTCAAAATCGAAGACCGGATCATCTGGAGAACTGCGGTAATAGCCTTCAAGGCTATTGACATAACTAGACTCTAGGGTATCCCTTTCAGTATTAAAATTTTCCCAAAACCACATTTGATTTACACTTTCACAGGCGATCTTAAGGATCTCTCTGTAAGTCAAGCTCTCTCTGTTTATGAGGTGGTTTGCGGTATCCAAATTGCTCATACCATCACTCTTAAACTCTTTAATTCTATTTCCATAAAACTGGAATCCCCAAGAGTTTCTTACCTTAATATTCCACAGATCATGGACTGTGTTCGCATTTATCATTGTTCTTCTATATGCTTCAGAACTAGATTCTAGATTCCAATTGCCCCCATGCAAACTGTTGATAGAAACATTAATATTTCTTGATATGATATCAAAATCTGAATGCCCTAAGTTGCAATAGTCAATATTTACATCACGAAAATTACCACTCAAGAGAACCCCCTTCGGTAGTGACAATCGATCCAATTTGAAATCTCCTCCTCTTACATCTTCAAGCTCTATCCTGACGCTCACAATGGGCCTTCCCAAAGAATCCGTAGATAACGTATCTACTAGTTGCAACAGGTAATCACCAAAAGGAATAGGTTGCTGCTCCTTTCCTCGCCAGGTATCTACCTCCTCGGTTGGGATATCTTCCATAGAGATTTCGACATCTGAAACTTTGTACACCTCTTCTCCAGATTTCAGCGCATCTATGAAGATGTCGGAAAGGAAGACTTTTTCTTGGGCTTGAGAATTAAAGCAGATGAATCCCAAAAAAGTGAGAAGAAGAAATTTTCTCATAGCAGGTTTTGGTGTGGTGAAAAGAGTGGAGCATACCGGATTCGAACCGGTGACCTCTACACTGCCAGTGTAGCGCTCTAGCCAACTGAGCTAATGCCCCAAGTGATTCTTCCTAAATCGTCTACCAGCTGCACTCTTGAAATATTTCTCCCTTGCTCTGGCAGCAGTCCTTGTTTCAAATCGCGCCAAATGTACAATCTTCCATGGACATTTTGATTTTGTAGATCTGACTTTCCCGGCGTTATGCTCCGAAAGTCTTCTTTCAGGATCTTGGCTCATCCCAATGTAAGCGCTGCTATCACTCTCACTTTTGAGTATGTAAACAAACATGGTGTGGATTTTAGCGCTCCCCGTCCGTGACGAACATCACGTTCGGACGGGTAGCCAACTGAGCTAATGCCCCAAGTGATTCTTCCTAAATCGTCTGCCAGCTGCACTCGTGAAATACTTCTCTCTTGCTCTGGCAGCAGTCCTTGTTTCAAATCGCTCCAAATGTACAATCTTCCATGGACATTTTGATTTTGTAGATCTGACTTTCCCGGCGTTATGCTCCGAAAGTCTTCTTTCAGGATCTTGGCTCATCCCAATGTAAGCGCTGCTATCACTCTCACTTTTGAGTATGTAAACAAACATGGTGTGGATTTTAGCGCTCCCCGCCCGTGACGAACATCACGTTCGGACGGGTAGCCAACTGAGCTAATGCCACAAGAGTGGTCAAATATAACAGGATTGTTCATTTGAATAGCTTCTGAATCTGCACTCAATACTTAAACTACAACCCTGCTTGCTTCATTGTTATCCACAACCAAAGTTTCCTCAATTGACTTTATTGTAATAAAATATTACGTTTACACATAAACTGTGTGATTATGAAAAATGTAACACTTGCCATCCCCGATCAAACATTGCAAAAAGCGAGAGCCTACGCACAAAAACACAATACCACGCTTAATAACATGATCCGTGAATTTTTGAAAAGTACGGTTGAAACAGAACAAGTGAACCTCGAAGAATCGCTGAAAGACGCGCAATCCAAGCTAAACGCCAATTCTAAGCGCTTAACCAAAAGAGAAGACCTATATGAAAGATAAGTTCTTTGTAGACACCAACGTTCTTGTATATCTATTCGACAATAACGAATCGCAGAAGCAAAGCAAATGCACACAACTTCTAGCTGATGGAAAAAAAACGTTCGTTTGGTCTACGCAAGTAATTCAAGAATTCTACCAGACGATGACGAAGAAGATGGGTCAAGATCCTTTGATCGTAAAGGAGACATTAGCGATTTTTAATCATTTTGAACTTGTGGTCAATAACTATGAGATCATTAAGGAAGCCATTGATGTCCAAGTCTTAAACAAGCTTTCATTTTGGGATAGTTTAATTGTAAGTGCCGCAAAGTCTGCTAAATGCACGAAACTGATATCTGAAGACCTTCATCACCAGCAGCAGATTGGGAATCTTATGATTTTATCCCCATTTGAAAGCATTAACTAAGAAAATAGCTTCTGAACCTCCTCTGGGACTCTTTTCAGTTTTTGAGTCTCCCGCTCTATCAAACACCAATTGGATTTTACCTCCACCAGCAATTCATTTTCCCGTAAGATCCTAACCGTACGATCTGAGAATGGACCTCTATATCCAGCGACAAACGTTTCAATAACTAACTCATCTCCTAGAAAAGCTTGCTTTTTATACTCGACATGATGGGTCCTCACCATCCAGAAGTAAGCTTCGTCAATCTTCCGGTCAATTTCTTGAAGCCAATGCTCGCGAGAAATGTCCATCGCCCATTTCATATAAATCAGATTGTTCACATGGTTATTAAAATCAAGGTGTTCTTCAGTGACAGTGAGCTGTTGTTGTAAGACTTTCATAGTAATTAGAAAGGGTATCTGGCTAATTCGCCTTTTTGTCTACCACTCAAATGTAACCATGAGATTCGGTGCAAAGCCTATTGCATTCCTAGAAACAAGCCCTTCTCTTGATCTATAAACCTGATCGGTCAGGTTTTCTGTATCAAACGCATTGATGACTGAAAATCCAACAGTAGCACTCCACCACCGTTGATCGGTCTTGGGTATTTTGTAGGAAGCCGAAACATCCAGAGAATAAACATTGGGGTACCTCTCAGGCAAATCTCTAAATGGATTTTCTTGAGGAGGCCCCCCTCCAGGTTGTCTCATTGGCCTAAAGGTTGACTCTGCAAAAACATTCCCGAGCGATCTGACATAGAGGCCTGAGGCCGCTCTCCAACCTAGCGTAAGCTTCCATCGGTTCTTTTGATACGCTCCACCCACATACCATACATGTGGCTGAACGTATTGAGACTTTAAATTTTCTGCATTAACTGTATCTATCTTCAGATTAGAATCCATAAATGAATACCCCGTCCAGATGGTGGTGGATTCAGATACCTGTCTCTTCACCAGCAAGTCCATTCCATACAGTTCCAGGTCCATCGTGTAGAACTGGTATTGAGGTTGCAGCACCACCCCTTCGTATACAGAGAGGTTATTCGCTGTTTTATGAAAGGCTTCAATGTCAAATACCCAAGTGTTAGCATTCCATACGCCCCCAACCATGGACTGGGTGCCATTGACGACAAAGCCTGAATTTCCATCTGCAAGGACCCAAAGCTCATTATCAAAGCCCCCAGAAGCAAACTGCAGATTCTTTACCTGACTCAGAAACTGGTGATAGATA
>JABSPG010000217.1 GCA_013214445.1 Ekhidna sp.
AGAGGAGGTAATCGCGTTTGAGTACGATTGCAGGGAAGGTATTTGCGGTCAATGCGGCGTTTTTATAAATGGCAGGGCGCATGGGCCACATGATCATATGACTACTTGCCAACTCCATATGAGAAGCTTTCAGGATGGAGATACCATTACCGTAGAACCCTGGCGTGCAAAAGCATTTCCGATCATAAAAGATCTGATGGTAGATAGGTCAGCCTTCGACAGGATAATGATTGAGGGAGCTTATATCTCTGCAAAGACTGGAACAGCTCCTGAAGCGAATGCCATTCTTATTGATAAAGAGCGATCAGACAAAGCGATGGATGCAGCCGCTTGTATTGGGTGTGGAGCGTGTGTAGCCACATGTAAAAATGCCTCTGCCTCACTTTTTACGGCAGCTAAGATCAATCACCTTAACACCCTGCCTCAAGGAGAGCCTGAGCAACATAAAAGAGTGAAAGGAATGGTAGATCAGATGGAGGAAGAAGGGTTTGGCGGATGCACGTTTACTGGAGCATGTGAGGTAGAGTGTCCAGAAGGTATTTCAATTACCAATATCGCGGAGATGCATAACAGGTTCATGCGAGCGAAGCTGTTTGGTTAGTTATGTCCTCCGGCATACTCTAATTATCAAAACTGTTATTATTCTTAAACTCCTTAAAGAGATGATTGAAAGGATGCATTGCTGTTGAGTAATAGTATTCTCATCAAGATCCATTTGCCCTGATTTGAAGTCTAATTGCTAAAAAGTTGAGGTTTCATCTTGCCTATTGCGGACGGTTTCGTAATGCAGTTGACTAATAATTCAAACAATCTGGTCAACTTCCTCAGTAATAAACAATGGTATGGTAAAGGAGACTTCTGTACCCTTGTTTGACTTGATTTTCATTCTTCCTCCATTCTTTTCAACAAAATCTTTACATAATAATAAGCCGATACCAGAACCTTTTTCGTGCTCTGTTCCATATCTGGTACTACTTATTCCTTTGTCTAGTAATTGATTTATAAGACTAGCGGGCATGCCAATACCAGAATCTACTACATAGATATTTGCCTCTTCTTCATTCAAATCAACTCCAACCCTAATTTTTCCTTCTTTAGGGGTAAACTTTATGGAATTGTGAATCAAGTTGCGCATCACAAATGCAAACATTTCTTTATCTCCGTACAAATAGATTTCATCTATTTGATTATCTAGTTCAATCTTGATGCTCTTTTGGTCTAATAGAGGCTGAAAGAGTTTGATGGATTTATCAATTGATTTTCGAAAATCAATTTTAACTGGCTGAAAAATGAGGTTACTCTGTTGCATTTGTGACCAAATCAGGAGGTTATCCATCAGTCTGGTGAGATTCTGGAGCGATAGTTTTGTCTTATCGCTGAGTTCTGAGAGCTTCTCCTGTGATAATTTGCTGGAGTGATTAATTAGTAGATTCAGGTAGGAATCTACGGTTGTTAGGGGACTCTTTAGTTCATGAGAGACAATCGAAAACAACTTCGATTTGACTTCATTTAGCTCTCTCAGTTCACTTTCGGAGCTCCTTAGTTGATCCATGGCAGCTTCTAACTCATGGGTGCGTTCCTTGACTAGGACCTCCAGTTCGTTTTTTTGCTTTTCTATCAATTGTTTTTTCTCAGTTTCTTTTTCAAGGGCTAGTTTCTCTTTCTCAATTGTTTGCTTCGCAAGCATTTTCCTCGTCCTATTCAGACGACTCGAAAGACCAAATGAAAAGAGAACAACTTGCGCTACTGCCCCAACCTGTATGATATACTGTGTGAAAAAATTATCAGGTAGATAGTTGAATTCTCTGTAGATGAATAGAATAGCACCGATATTAAAAAGAGCAATAGCTACCAAGAACCATAAGGCAGGACGATAGCCTCGCATTAACACTTGAATACTTACCAATGTGATGATAGTCATATTAATCGAGCCGAGAATCCCGATTACGACATTTGTCGCAGCAAGCCAATCAGCAATGCTAGCCCAACTGATAAACCACATTATGATTGGGATTGCATAAAGGAAAGACATGATTTGGAAGAAATAATCCCATCGTGGTGCGTATTCCTTAGTGTGGAGGTACGTCTTTGCAAATTGAATCCTTGCCAAATTGGTAAGGGGAATAATCAACGCAAAGAAAGTAGCATTCCAGTGCGGCATTTCCGGCCATACGTACTCTAGCGCAAAACCATAATAGAACCCCATATATAATCCAAAACCAACGATAGACAGGACATACCATAGATAACTCTGATCTTTTACAGCGAAGTAGATCATCAAGTTATAGAGTGCCATGACTATAAGTATGCCAAAGAAAAGTCCGTGAGCAACCAATCGTTGGCGTTCCATGATTCTCCAATCTGCTGGCGATAGTACCTCAATCGTTGAGGAGTCAATGTCAAAAAGCGGATGATCTCCTTTTAGTTTTAATAAAACCCTGCCACCAGATATAGGAAGTATGTTTTTAAAAGATGAGTAGGTTTTTTGAGATTGCGGAACCATCGTACCGGAATACTTTCTGATTCCATTTGTGTAGAGAATGACGTGACCCCAGTTTGATACGGAAAGGAATTGTTCAGATGTATCTAGCTCTAGCTCAGTCCAGTACCATTGATTCTTATCAAATGATGATTTTTCTAGAGGTTTGGTCAATAGGCTATCCAGAAATAACTCTTGCCCAGTAAGGTTTAGGGAAAGCAAAACTAGACCTACTATCAATATCTCTTTTCTCACAATACGGAATTTATATACTATCCTGGTCTTGTCGAACCTAAATTGAGATAATCTGATCGATTGGTAGGGTTAATGGATGTCAATCGGAGATGATTTAAATCATAAATTCTATAAGGCATTAGACCCTATTCGGTTTTAGATTTGTTTATGCCCGATGTAAAACCCCGTATTTTAATTGCTGAAGATGATACTGTGGTAGCAACGAACCTCACTATGTCTTTAGAAGATCGGGGATATTCCATCTTGGGAACTTGCGAGTCAGGTGAGGAACTCATTCAAAAAATTGGTCAGGAGTCTCCAGATATCGTGATCATGGACATAAATCTTGCTGGCCTAATGGATGGAGTAGAGGTGACAGCCTTGCTTAAGAAAAAAACCAATATCCCCGTTTTGTATTTGACATCTGATCGTGACAGGGGCACACTTGAGCGTGCAAAACTTACAAACCCTGATGGCTATCTTATTAAGCCTTTTGACGAAGATGAACTGACTTCTGCCATAGAAATAGCATTACATCGGCACCATTTAGAGGATGTTTCAAGAAATGATACGATTATAAATGACTCACATTTGTTTGTAAAGGTGAGGAACAGACTAGAGAAAGTGAAGTTTGAGGATGTTCGTTATTTGGAGGCTAGCGACATCTATGCGATTCTAAATACGCCCAACAACAACTACGTGCTCAGTTACTCTTTAAAGCAACTTGAGTCTATGCTACCTTCCAATATATTCATTCGAGTACACCGATCATACATCGTCAATGTTGGACATATTGAAGCAATTGAAGATAATTATATCATCATCTTGGATAAGGATATCCCAATTGGGAAAACATATCGAGAGGAATTAATGAAACGTCTATCGATAATATAGATTTTTCAAAATCTAACTTTCAACAACGGATATTTTTTCATTTTCAACAAAGAAGCCAATCAATATTTAGGGATTTTCTTTCACCCTAGCAAATTGTTCATTCACCTAAGTAAATCTTATCGTTCGCTCGAAAACGTTTTCGAAACTGCTTGAATAAACAAAACTTCAGAATTGAAATAATTAAATTTCATGGAATCTGGAGATTACTCAGTATACGTTTGGTTGGCAGTAGGCGCCTATATGGCACTAATTCTCTTCTTTGTGATCCGGGGAGCGCTCAGGACCAAAAGCATTTCTGATTACGCGCTTGGTAACATTGCATTTTCTCCTGTAGCTGTCGGTTTGGCGCTAGCCGCTTCCATGACAAGTGCCGCTACGTTTATCATAAATCCTGGATTTATTGCCTATTACGGATTGAGTGCCTTCATTTCTTTTGGTTTGGTTCTTTCGGTTGCGTCCTTAGTTTCACTAATCATCATCACTAAAGGTTTCCGGAAAGTTGGGACTTCTGTACAAGCTCTTACCATGGCTCAATGGATTGGAAATCGCTACAATAACAAGTACTATGCGCTTTTCTTTGGCTTTGTTTCATTGCTGTTGATCACTTTTATTGTATTGATATGCGTTGGGCTGACAAAACTTTTGTCCATAGCACTTGATGTAGATGAGGTTTTTGTCTTGATAGCAGTCATTGTATTTGTCTTTGGCTATATGATGTTTGGAGGTGCAAATTCGATGGTTTACACCAATACAATTCAAGCATCTCTGATGATTGTGGTGGCAGTAGTACTTCTTACTTCAGGCTATAACCATTTCTCTGAAGGTATCGATGGATTTTTTGCGAAATTAAATACCATAGACCCCCTCTTGACCCAGACAACAAATCCTCAGAGTCCTATGTTCAGGGACTTTTTTGAGATTCTGATTTGTCAAATTATCGTCGGTATAGCAATTGTTTGTCAGCCTCACATTATTACCAAGTCACTTCTGTTGAAGAAGGATTCCCAAGTAAACACATTCCTAATCGTGGGAGTGGCAATTGAATTCCTCTTCTTCTTAGTGGTTTTCACTGGACTTTATGCACGTTTGGAATTTCCAAATCTCACATCGGAAGGTACTCAGATTAGCCTGGATGGCGTGCTATCAGCCTATGTCGTAAAGAAGTTCTCTGTCGGATTAGGCATAATAGTCATTATGGGTCTTATCTCCGCTGGTCTTTCAACCCTAGAAGGTCTGATACAGAGTCTAAGCACCACTATCACCCAAGATGTTATTCAGCCAATTTTTGGTATGCCTAAGCTTCAGCCAGTTGTTTTAAATAGGCTGACCATTTTAGTCTTGGCCATTGCGTCTGGTTTGTTTAGTTACCAACAATTGGTGTCACCAGACCTAAGCGTCGGCATTTTTGCCCAAAATGGGGTTTATGCTTATTTCTCAGCAGCTTTTGTACCTGTGCTCTTTGGTACTTTTTTAAAGCATACTCCGGTATATATCCCATTCATAAGTTCAATAGTAGCGATCGTATTTCACTTCTCTATCTACTATGGTAGAATCACCCCGTACATGCAAGAGACAGTAAGAAATCCTGCTATACCATCAGCGATTGCAATTGTAAGTTCCTTTATGGTTGGCTGCATACTGTATCAGATACATAGAATTAGTAGAACTCATAAATCAATACCGATATAAAATCCTTCAAAAACAAACCTTTTATTATTATGAAAAAACTAAGAATAACTTTAGCACTTCTATCAGCCTTCGGACTGGTATTCATGTCATCATGCGGTGATGATGAAGATCCCGCAGTTTTAGGTGGTCTAAATATTACTGTTGAAGGCTTGCCTTCGGGCGTAAATGCAGCAATAACAGTGATTGATGAAGACGATATGGAAACAATGGTCACTGGATCTACCACTTTAGCCGACTTGCCTTTGGGTCTATACATCATCGAAATAGCAGCTGTAGATAATAGTGGGGCTAGGTATGTAAGTGCAGATTCTGAAATACAGGTGAATCTTAGTGACGCTGATGCAGAGGTTGTAACTATTACCTATGCTGAATTTAGCTCAGTGAATGGCATAGTGGGTACGTGGGTATCAAAGGGAGACGATGTGGCAGCTCTTTTGACAACTTTTTTCGCTGTAGATTCCATAGTGGCCACCTTTAGTGCAAATCAGACTTATGAAGTACTTCAGTATGCAGGAGGGGCTGAAGCTCCACTCACACTTACGGGAACTTACGCTCAGACGCTTTCCTCTGTAGGAACAATTTGGACTATTACAGTAGATCAATCAGCACCTTCATCACTTACCAGCGAGGGCATATTTGAAGTTGATCCTTCGGAAAATCCAAACTCCATGCGATACGAAATTGCTCAGACTAGCCCTGACATTGGCGCTATACCACCAACACCTGAAGCTGGATTTGGCAGTACCAGTGGTGGAGCAGTAGGGGATACCAATATCCAAGTTTATAAAAGAAGATCATTCTAAAAAACGAAATTGGTAGGACGCTAGCATGGTATTCATTCGTTTATTTTTAGTTGGTTGCACAATTGTTTGGATAGGGCACTTTTCGGCCTTTTCTCAAGAGGAAACAGCTACTTCAGGAAGTGTTGCATACTTTGGGAAACCAGTGCCAAGGAAGGCAGGCAAGGAATTTCAGTTTCTTGCCTACTTCTTTAATCAGTCTGTTTCTACCAACTATTTTGCTACTAATGATTTCTTGAAAGGCCAAGTAATCGGGAGGCTATTTGGACCGAATACCACAAACACTTCCGATTCCCTAAGTGCTCGTTATTTCGAACAGCGTTTTCTACCGTTTTTTATTTATCAACCAAAGCTTTTTGATAATCGAGTTATTCTGAGGGCTGCCTTTGAAATCGACTGGACTTGGGGAGATGTTGCCTATGGAACAGGAGGAAATTTTGGATCCGCAGTTTCTGGTGATCAAGTAAACATACAGACTCAGAATGTTGAGTTGGAGTTTTTGGCAGGAAATGGTTGGACTTTGAATTTGGGACTACAACGCATGTATGACACACCTTTTAATCCTTATCGGACATTTTTTGATAAGATGACTTACACTGGATATCGTCTGATCTATTGGGGCACAGATGGGGTAGGTTTATCTGTCAGAAAGGATTGGGACTTTGCACGCCTAAAAGCGGGTTTCTATCAGCTCTATGAGAGATGGGTATTGAGTGAGATC
>JABSPG010000218.1 GCA_013214445.1 Ekhidna sp.
CTTGATTGAGCAAAAGACAGGTAAAACCTTTGCAGAAGCTTTAGACTCGATGATTTGCCAGCCTTTGGGATTGAGTGATACCTATTCTCCAAAGAACAACTATGAGATTTATGAGCGAGTCGCAAAAGCCTATGATTTTCGCGATGGTCGTTACCAAAAGAGTCCATTCATTGATTATTCTCTCGGACGAAGAATCTTTTCAACCGCTGCGGATATGTATGTGTGGGGCAGAGAGCTTGCCAATCCTAGCCTAATCTCTGAGGCTTCAACTTCACAAATCTTCACAAATCACCTTCAATCACTAGATCCCAGTATGTCTTATGGGTATGGCTGGGTCGTTTTTGATGGAATGGGAGACTACCGCATTGGTAAAATGGATATACCAGGTAATTATGCAGTACATGGTGGTTCCACCGATGGATACCGAAGCATCATGGTCATTTACGAGGGAGGCGAATGGATCCTGTCTTTGGTTGGCAACATTGGTGATCAAATGAATGAACTACGAATAGCAGAAGAAATACTTACTATTTTATCTAAAGGACAATGAGAATACACGGAATAATACTAATGCTGCTTATGAGCAGTGTTTTGGCCCAGGATCCAAAAAGTGATATTGTAGGACTATGGCAAATTACCCTCGTAAAGGTGGGTGATCAAACCATGACACCAGATGCGAGATGGATGCGATTTAATACGGACCTTTCGCAAGAGTCAGGTAACGGATGGTTTCAGCATTCATACGGCACCTACACATTCGATAGCAAACAAAACATCCTCAAGACCTCAAATACAAATATGCCAAAGGATCCCAATGGGCCTTTCAAAGTTGCATTTGATGATCAGGGGGTGACATGGGAGCGAATGGAAGACGGTATGAAGGTAGTTGTTTTCCTAGAGAAGACTTCTAAGCTACCATCTACCATGCGAGATGACGTGCTGGGTCTTTGGAAGTTGACGGAAAGCGAAGGAAAAGAAGCGCTCTTTGCGAATAAACCGAAACAAGAAGATTACTTATTTATTCGGTGGGACGGAAAGTTTGTGATTGGAAGTGAAAATGGGAAGAAATATGGGGTCTACAACGTACATGCTCACAAGCCTGAAATTGAGTTTATTCCTTATGGTGATGTGGAGCGAAGCTTTTGGCGGATCAGCGATGGAGAGGATGGATTTAGTCTGCAGCTTCTGAATACTGAGGATCAGATCACACGATCCTTTCAGAGACTAAGCGAGTTTCCAAACTAAATGACATAAAAAAAGGGGCCATTGGCCCCTTCACTATTTTCTATCGGTTGCAGTTAGCCTTTGCTAACCATGTATTCGATAATTTCTACGACTTTGGTAGAATACCCCCACTCATTGTCGTACCAGCTTACCACTTTCACGAATGTATCTGTTAGTGCAATTCCTGCTCCTGCGTCAAAAATGGAAGTTCTTGGATCATTTCAACTAACGAACTACTTCTTTGCTGTAGCTTTTTTTCTGGTAGTTCTTCTTTTTGGCTTTTCTTCTTCGATCACTTCCTCAACATCTGATAATATTCTTCCACAGTGCTCACAAACAATAATCTTTTTCTTTTCTCTGATTTCCGCTTGTTTTTGCGGAGGCACAATATTGAAACAGCCACCACATGCTCCTCTTTTCACAGGAACTACTGCTAGACCATTTCTCATATTTTTTCTTACCTTCTCGTAAGATTTCAAAAGACGCTCCTCTACATTTTTGCTAGCCTTCAATCGGTCTTTCTCAATCTTCTGCTCGTCCGTTTCGGATTCCTTTACAATGTTCTCTAGCTCTTCTTTCTTCTCACTTAGATCTTTTTCCCGCTCTGCAAGCATTGCTTTAGTTTCCTCGATCTCCTCTTTTTTCGCATCAATTTTTTCGTGAGATTCTTTAATTCTCTTTTCAAGGATTTGAATCTCAAGCTGCTGCAACTCCATCTCTTTGGTTATCGCATCATACTCACGGTTGTTGCGAACATTCATTTGTTGCTCTTCGTATTTCTTTATCAACTTCTCCGCATCCTTAATGGCAGTTTTATTACCATCAATAGCTGCTTCTAGATCCTTTAGATCATCGCCTTGTTTTTCGATACGTGTTTGATAACCTGCAATTTCGTCTTCAAGATCTTGAACCTCTTCAGGAAGGGCCCCTCTAATTTTTTTTATCTCGTCAACTTTTGAATCTAGTGCTTGTAGTTTTTCTAGAGCTTCTAGCTTTTTAGCTACTGTATTTTCCATTCAGTGTACTATAGATATTTGATTGGATTCGTGTCTACCTGCGACAAACGGAACGCAAACTTAGTGAAATTTTTAGTTAATGCATCCAGTAATAATTCTTTAGTAAACACTTCACTTTCATAGTGTCCGATATCTGCAATAATGATTTCTCCGTTGGCCTCAAAGAAGTCATGATACTTGAAATCAGCGGTTATAAAAATGTCCGCTTTCTGGGATTTGGCAGTGTTGAGTAGAAAGCTTCCGGACCCTCCGCACACAGCTATTTTTTTTATTGTTTTAGAAACTAATTTGGTGTGTCGGATAGTGTCTAAAGACATACGTTCTTTTAATTTTTTCAAAAAAACTTCTGTTTGCATTCCTTCACTAAGCACACCGATCATTCCAGAGCCTATTTCTTGACTCTTGTTTTCTAATGAGGACACGTAATAGGCAACTTCTTCGTACGGATGACTTTTTTTCATAGCGTTCAGTACGCCATTCAAATGGTGTTTGTGAACAAGAATTTCACATCTTGTCTCTTCCACTGATTCGTCTTCGCCTTGCTGGCCAATTGTTGGATTACTGTGTTCATTTCCTCTGAAATTGCCAATACCCTCAACTTTGAAACTGCAACGATCATAGTTCCCTATCTTTCCTGCACCCGCTTCGTAGGTTGCATCAAGAACTGAATCAGTATGGTCTTTAGGTACAAAAAAAGTTAGTTTCAGCAAGGTGCCTTTCTTGGGGAGCAGTACTTCGGTTTCTTCTAGTCCAATAAGGTCGGCAATCTTTTTGTTAACACCAGTGTGAATATTGTCTAAGTTAGTATGAATGGCATATAATGAAATGTCATGTTTAATCGCTTTTCGCACGCACTTATCTATCCAGTGCTTGTTTCCTATTTTTTTGATACCCGAAAAAATAAAGGGATGATGAGAAATGATCAGATTACAATCAGTTTCAATTGCTTCATCTAACACATCTTCTGTCAAGTCTAGTGAGATTAGCGCCTTTTTTACTTCTTCACTCTTTTCCCCAATCAATAGGCCTGAATTATCATATGACTCTTGAAGGGACAAAGGTGCCCATGATTCTAGAAAGTCAGTAATGTCACGAACTAGCATAAATTTTTTCAACTGTGAGTTTGTAACTTCAAAAATACGGTAGTTGCATAAGCAATGACTCACGGTTACATTCAAAATGGAAAATCTTATGTTTCAGGATGAATATCGAAGAGTTTAGAGACTACTGTCTTTCGAAACCGGGTACAACTGAAGAAACTCCTTTTGGACCTGACACCCTAGTATTTAAAGTTATGGGAAAGATGTACGCCCTTACCAGAATAGATTCCTTTGATTTTATTATTCTAAAGTGTGATCCTGAATATGCAGTAGAGCTTAGAGAAAAATATGATGGATCCATTCGCCCCGGGTATCACATGAATAAAAAATGGTGGAATTCGGTTGATACAGATGGGAGTGTTGAGGATAATGTCATGATTGAATTAATAGACCAAAGCTATGACCTAGTAGTGTCAAAGCTTCCGCGAAAGCTAAAGGGTGAATTATAATGACTTGAGGGCAGATACATAGTCTAATCCTTTTCATATGCCCGAATTTTCTTGAGGAATGGTCAGACATGAATTGCAGCTCTTGAATCTGATCTTGTTTAACCTGAAAAGACTTATTTTGCAGAAAATGCCTAACCATGCGTACATTTTCCATTCTTGTTATCCTGATTTTAGTATCGTGTGCTACCCCTAAATCAGAGCCAATGACTGATCCAATAGTTAATAAAACCTTTCAATTCTTAGCACTTGGTGATTCCTATACCGTAGGGGAGGCCGTGGAAGAAGATCAACGATGGCCAATCCAATTAGTCAATCGTCTAAGCGAAGATTCCGTAAAAATGGAAGCAACCATCATTGCTACCACTGGTTGGACTACTGACGAATTGAAGTCAGGAATTGTGAAGTCAGAAGTAGATGGCACTTTTGATTTTGTCTCTTTGCTTATTGGGGTCAATAATCAGTATCGAGGGTATCCAATAGATCAATACGAAAAGGAATTTAAAGAACTATTAGATATTGCTATTCAATTTGCTGATGGTAATCCATATCATGTAATGGTTGTTTCTATACCAGATTATGGAGTAACCCCATTTGCCGAGGAAAGAATGCTTGATGAAGAAAAGATTGGAAGAGAATTAGACAATTACAATGCAATCGCCGAAAGAATAGCAAAGCTCCGAGATATTCTGTTTATTGATATCACTCCTGGATCAAGATTGGCAAAGAATGATACTACTTTGGTCGCCTCTGACGGCCTTCATCCATCTGGGAAAATGTACAAAATGTGGGTAGATCAAATGTACGATGAAGTCTATTCTAATCTTTCGTCCAGATAAATCTACTAAAAGTTCAATTTCGTCGTTCGTTTACCTGTATACCAGAAATAACACCTATTTTTGATCCAAATCACTATTTGTCACAAGTGTACATGATGAGGCAGCTGTTCATTCTGTTGTGTTTTGCATCTCTGATGTCCTGTCAGCATAGGGTAATATGTCCGGCGTTTCAAAGTACATATATCTTAGATGATTCTACACGGAATGCTTACTTCTCTTACGTTTGGCAGCTGGATGAGACCACAAGAGCACAATATTTGTCCCAACAACGTTCAGGTGGTAGCACAGATACTCTGAATACCATAGCTCAACCGAAAACAGATTATTACGCTTACGCTGGCGAAAAGGTGGTTCCTTGGAGGACCCAGAAACGAACGAAGTACGGAATAATCAAAAACACACCTTTCCCAATTAAGACCTACCAGTTGCGTACAGCACCGATGGAAAATGTGATGGGTCCTGAGGTGGTTTCTAATGAGTTTGTGGCAGAAGATTTTGGTGTTGATTCCTTGTATCTGGCTGGCGGTGATTCTTTGAGTTTTGATTCTTTGAGGGTCTCGTCAGTTGCAGCGGAGGAAGCTGTTGAGGATGGTCCTAGGTTTCTATACGGGTACCAACCCGATGATATATTCAACGTCGAACAAGAATACTACAATAAATACTTTGGAGATCAGCTTTTGGATAAGAGACCTCCTAAACCTGAAGCTCCTCAGGTTGAAACAGATTCACTAGGTAATGTGATAGCCGATTCTGTTTCTACGAAAGAGCCATTCTTCAAAGGTCTTTTTAAGAAGAAGGACAAGAAAGACCAGTCCGAAGAAGATACTGAATCAGCGAATCCAGCCACTGAAACCTCAGGCACCACAGAAGAGGAGTCTTCTGAGGAAGAAGAAAATGGATAGTGTAGGCCCGCTAGTTTCTGTAATACTTCCCTTTTTCAATTCGCCCTACTTAGCAGAATCCGTTGAAAGTATTCTTGATCAGCAGTACAAAAATTTTGAACTTATCCTAATCGATAATGGGAGCAACGATGCTTCATCTCGATTAGCTAGAAGTTACACCGATCATCCAAAAGTGAAGGTGCTTTTTGAGCCAGAAAGGGGAGTTGTTTTTGCAGCAAATAAAGGTCTTCAAGAGGCCAAGGGGCGGTTCATAGCTAGAATGGATTCGGATGATATCGCAGCACCTGATAGGCTTCACTTGCAGGTGACTTTCTTGCAACAAAACCCTGCACTAAGTGCTGTTTCAGGGAGTGTAGAATACATGGGTAGTGATATCAACGAGGGATTCAAAAAGTATGTAAATTGGATGAATGGAATTCGTACACCTGAATTGATTCAGCTTAATCAATTTGTGGAGTTCCCAACAGCAAATCCAACGTTAATGTTCAGAAGAGAGGTATTTGATTTATCTGGATTCTACTTAAAGGGTGATTTCCCAGAAGATTATGAGTTTTTCCTACGAATGCAATCCAAAGGGTTGAGAATTGGTAAGGTTGATCCTGTGGTTCTGAAGTGGAGAGATACAGCTACACGCCTTACTAGAACCGATAGTAGCTACAGTCATGAGGCCTTTTTTAGCATTAAGGCGAAGTACCTAAGCGAATGGTTAAAGGAATACAATCCACTTTATCCAAATATATATGTATGGGGTGCAGGAAGGTTATCAAGAAGACGTAGCGACCTCCTAAGACAATACGGGATCAATATTCTGAAGTACATTGATCTGAAAAGTGGAGAGAATACCATTCAGTATGAAAGGATCCCAGAAGAAGGGAATATTTTCATTGTTTCTTACGTGGCAAATCGAGGAGCCAGAGAACGCATCAGATCTTATTTGAATGAAAAAGGATTTATAGAAGGTAATCATTTTGTGATGGCTTCCTGATAAAATCTAAAAATTTTAGTATTTATATTTTTTTACTAATTTTATCATCAAATACACACTTATGCATGAGGCAAAAGACTTGATGTTAGATGACTATTATAAACTCAGAATCACTTCGAAAAGGTTAAATTCTGGTAGATATCAAGTTAAGTTTTTTGCCACTGTTAAGAAGGAAAAGGAACTATATGGATATGTGCTTGTGGAAGCTGAAGAGACACTAAAGTCTGTGACCAATCGCATCAAGTGGAGACTGATGGAGTTTGACCAAGATGGCAGTTTTGCAAATTTTCATCT